>JAAUTT010000009.1 GCA_012031335.1 Bacteroidales bacterium
TCTCCCATCCTAAATTCCAGGACACCACCATCACGTATATCGTCGAAAGTAATAAATGACCGGTTTAAGAAATTACCATTCAATTTTGCACTTTGAACATAGATATTTTCACTGGAATGGTTTAAAGCGATTACCTTAAAAATTTTGCCATTTCCTATTTTCATGCTTACTTCAGGAAACAATGGACTACCAATTTCATAGATTTGGGCTACAGGATCTAAAGGATAAAAACCCATTGCAGAAAAAATATACCAGGCTGACATTTGCCCGGTATCATCCTGCCCGCACAATCCATCAGGAGTGTTGCTATATAGTTTGGTTAAAATATGATTCACATATTTTTGGGCCTTCCATGGTTGGCCTATCTTGTTGTATATGTATGCAATATGGTGACTTGGTTCGTTTCCATGAGCATATTGCCCAATCATACCTGAAATATCGCCAGAAACCGATTGTCCTTGAATGTTAGATGATACTGTGAATAAAGAATCTAGCTTTTTAGCAAATTCCTCTTTACTACCGAAGAGCTCTACTAACCCGTCAATATCATGAGGCACGAAAAAAGTCCATTGCCATGCTGTTCCCTCACAAAAATCATCGCTTCGATGGCTGGATGCATAGGGATTCAATACCGGTCTGAATGTTCCGTTGGCTAACCGGCCATTCATAAAACCTTTACTTTTATCAAAAACATTTTGTAATTTTTGGAGCGCTCCAAAAGTAGAGATAGTCTTCCTTTTTACCTAACTCTTTGGCCATTTGCGACAAACACCAATCATCATAAGCATACTCGAGTGTTCGAGCGGTTGCTTCCACTTCTAAATCGGCTGGAATATATCCGTATTTTTTTGTAATTTTTAAGCCCAACAAAACAACGCATCGAAAAACCAGTAGTATCTTTCATGGCCGTCACTTTCATGGCTTCAAAAGCCTTTTCTGCATCGAAGCCCCTGATACCTTTTTTGTAACAATCGGTAATAACAGGCAATGAATGCAGTCCAAGCATTTGATAAGTTTCGTTCGAGGCGAGTGTCCAGATAGGCAATTGCCCGGCATACTTATAATGTTCCAGAAAGGTTTGTACATATTCGTTGGCAATATCCGGCTTTACAATTTCAAGTAAAGGGACTGCCGCCCGATAGGTATCCCAAAGTCCCACTACTCCAGCATAATAACTGTGATGCTTATTCTGATGTACTTTTAAATCAGGACCCCCTGAATTTTCCATCAACATCTGAATAAAGCATAGGATACAAAAATACTATTGTACAGCGATAAGAATTATGGAAAACAGTCTTTTTGGTTCCTATTAATTTCCCGATTTTAAACATTTGAAAATTTGAAAAGATCTGGATTCCCACGCTTTTTTTTGCTTCCGATTTTGTGTTGTCAAAATTCCAATCCGGTAATTCTCTTTCGAGGTTTAGTCTTGCCCCTTCACAACTTACAGGAGAAATTCCAACTTTTACAAGTAGTTCTTTGCTGTCGGAACAATCGAGGAAAAAATTAAACGAACGTCCAATCCTTCCAATGAAGAATTGAAATCAACCTTTTTCCGTGAATGGAAAGCTTCTGTTTTAACAATTGGTTTTGAAAACTGTGCATAAAAATAAACGTGCTGCTCTTTTGCCCACCCTGAAGATATCCGGGTTCCCTGAATGGTGCGGTCGTTTATCCATTTAATATTGGCCACCAAAACTGTGTCGTAAGCATCGGCCTGCACAATAGTACATGCATCATCGCTACCATGTTTAAGATCAATTGCAAAAAAGTTTGTTCTTGCATCTGCAAAAGAGTACCTGTGAAAAGCGCAACGTGAAGTAGCAGTTAACTCAGCTTTAACACTATCAAGCGTAACCTGATAAAAACCTGGCCCAGCCATTTCATCTTTTTTAAAACGCTGTTGGGAATCCTTGTTCTGGGTAGGTGTCTGCATTATTCCATCGATCGGCATTAAGCGGAACAAATAAATATCGTGAAAATCGGCACAACCACCGCCACTTTTATCACATGGCTAAACCCAAGAATATGAGAATCTTCATAGTAATACCCAACTCCTTTATCAGTGGTATTAGGGCCACACTGCATCATTCCGAAGGGTACTGCCGCCGCCGGAACTATTGCGCCATTATCAGCGCTCCCCATAAACCGGTTTACAAATTTGGTATTGTCTTCTTCCTGAGTTTTACATCCGACAAGCGTGAGGAGAATACTTAGAATATATACTGTATTAATTTTCATATTACTTGGCTGCTTGATTTAATTTATTAATTATCACACTTTCAAAAATTTTGAATTAATGCTTATCCGACAAATCATATTTCAAAACTCCGCCATTTACAATTTGCTGATGATTAATTGAATACTTTTTAATGGTCTTCCCATTCAACTTCATCGATTTAATATAAGTTTTATCAGGCCCCGCATTGGCAGCTTCAATTACAAATGTTTTTCCCGGATAGTACTGGTTATCCAACTCAATGGTTATTTTACTGAATACCGGGCTGGATAGCTGGTAATCCATATCGCCTGGGCAAGTCGGGTAAAAACCCATCATGGAATAAAGTAGCCAGGTAGACATCGTTCCGCAATCGTCGTTGCCAGGCAAACCGTCGGGCGAATTCTTAAAATCCCTTTCCACAATCTCGTGCACATGCTTTTGTGTTTTCCATTCCTGGCCTTTCACGTAATTGTAAATATATGGATAGGCGATATCAGGTTCATTGGTTACATCAAAGTGCTTCTGAGAAAAACACTGATCAAGTTTATTGATAAAGTTACCTGAACCGCCCATCAGTTTTATCAGTCCGGGAATATCGTGTGGCACCATAAAAGAGTAGGTCCAGGTAGTTCCTTCTGTGAACGGACTGGAATGAACGTCACTTGTATCTAATTTCTCCACCCATTTGCCGTTACTCAATTTTGCCCGCATAAAATTTCGGGAGGCATCGAAACTGTTTTTATAAAACATGGAACGGGATTGAAACATCAGATAATCATCTTCTTTCCCCAGCGCTTTTGCCAATTGTCCCAGGTTCCAATCGGCAATGCAATATTCGAGGGATGTGGAAACAGAACCCCAAACAGCACGATTGCGCAGCATCTCCTCGTAATTGGCATAGAAAAATTCCCGGGTATGAATATCATCCGGCAGATATCCGTATTTCAACCAGTCTTCCAGGCCCGGTCTCATAATGTTATTTTCTTCCGGGGCTACTGCTGTTGCATTGTGTTTCATTGCCTGGTAAGCTAATTGAACATCAAAATCGCGAATTCCCCTCAGATAGGTATCGGTTATGACTGCCAACGATGGATCTCCAACCATCACACCAGTTTCCGTTCCAACCAACTCCCACCGGGGCAGCCAACCACCTTCTTTGTACATCGACACAAGTGAGCTTACCATCGCCGATTGTTGTTCAGGATAAGCGAGGGAGAGAAAAGGATGAACATTGCGGTAGGTATCCCAAAGCGAAAAAGTGGTAAACCGGTCTTTCCCTTGGGTTTTTAAAATCTGCGAACTTTCGTATCCCGGATATTCCCCATTCACATCGTTAAATACGTTTGGGTGCAGTAGCGTATGGTAGAGGGCAGTATAAAATTTAATTTTATCGTCGGCAGATCCGCCTTCAACCTGAATTTTTGACAACTCCACATTCCAGGCTTTGCGGGCTGTCATACGCGTGTGGTCAAAATCAAAGGCAGGCTGTTCTGTTATTGCATTTAATTTTGCATTTGCGGCACTCACGTATGAGACGCCAACTTTTACAAGAATTGTTTCATTTTCTTCAGTATTATAAGTAAAATATGCGCCAATATTGCACCCTGCCATTTCGCGTTGTGCTTCCGGGAACTTTCGGTGCCCGTCCCAAACACCCGTTGTAGTGGTGATTGCTGACTTTGGCATAGAAATAAATGGTTTGAACAGAAGTCAGTCCGCAAAAATCACCAACCGTTTTATAACCTTCCACTTCGGTATCGGAAATTCGGCGGATGACAGCGCCATTTTTACGTGTCAACCCAATTCCCAAATTGATAATGATATTCGATTTCCCTTTTGGGAAGGTGTAGCGACTGATGGAGCTTCGCATGGTTGCGCTCAACTCGACTCTTGTTCCAAACTTGTTAAGCATTACCGAATAATATCCTGGTTCAGCTTTCTCATTGGAATACCCCGAAGTGTTTGAAGCCTGATGCAAAGTCAGTTCTCCTGTTGTTGGCATCAGGCAAAAAGTTCCCAGGTCGGGGCAGCCTGTTCCACTCATGTTCACATTGGTAAAGCCGGAAATATATTCTCGTCCGTAAATATAAGGGCTGGCATGCCCTTCCTGAACATTAAGGGTATCAAAAGAGTTGAATGGTGAAATGGATGCCATTCCCCAAGGCATCACTGCTCCTGGGTTTGTATTCCCACCATTGGACGATCCGATAAAAGGGTTAACAAATTGGGTGTAGTCCTCTGAGGCTTGCGATTGTGCTTTTTGAAAACATGGTAGTGTTAAACCAAGTATAAAAGTTATTTGCAGACATAAAAATCTTCCGTTATTCATTTTAGGTTGACTGTTTAAGTTTGGTAGCTATCTATTCATTCTGAAGAATGGCGTTTATTCAATTTACCTTTCAATTTGAGCTTTTTTGTTTCTCCTGCCTTTAATTCAATGACTTCCCAACCGATATTCGGATTGTAACCAAACTTTGTTACAACCTGATCCTTCCCCTCAATCATAAGTTTAACCATTGCGTTAATAGGGGTTGGATTAGTTATGGCTATTTCGATTATTCCACTTGTCTGTTTTATTATTTTAGCTTCAACATGATCGAAACAGGTTACAATGGCTTTATCAGCTTGCAGATACACACCCGGCAATTCCATAGCCGAGAGCAATAAGGATGTTTCTGCCCAGGTAGATCCGCACATGGTTTCTCCGATGCCTTCCAACCAATCGGTCATGTTAATTCGTTCGCTTACCCAACCTTCATCCAGACAGGCAATGGGCTTATATTTTGTTGAGAGAAATTGTTGGATATTGTGTACTATATCGCGAATTAGATGAAGGTAAATTTCGTTTCCTGTAAACCTGTAAAGTTTAAAAAGCGCTTCGCCTGAATGGGTACAGATTCCCGGTGCTGCATGTTGGTTTTGTGTATTCGCATAAACACCACCATTGGTTTTTATTCCCAGCTGTTGATATAAACTTCCTTCAGGAAACTTAAAATTATAACCAACTACCCAGGTGGCAAATTGATTGGCCATTTCTTCAGCCCTTGTCAGCCATACAGGATCGCTTGTTGTTTCATACAGGTCGACCATGCTAACAAGCAAAGCATACGACGATTCGCTATCGAAACTCTGCATGGCATCGCCAGGGCCTCCGCATGTTAATCCCTTTTGAATGAAATTATGATAAAAGAATTCACCTATTTGCTTTGCATAATCCAGATATTCCTTATTTCCGGTATAGGCAAAAGCAATGCACAATGATGCCGGAAATAAACCTGCACTTGTGGTATTTCCAATAACAAGCCTGCCTGTTTCCTGATTCACAAATTGACCAAGCTGTCCATATTTATTCCAGGTCCCGATTTGTGCTTCCAAGGCTCTTTTATTACCATCTTCCCATTCCTTTTTAACAGGGATACCCAATTTTTTCATTGCAATTAGCTGCTTGTAAATGTAATAAGTGGCATCAGCATTTTTTCGGGTAAGCAACAGCGAGTCGCCCAATGGTTTATTGGGGAAAGCACCTCTGGGAATTCCCTGGTAAACCACATCGTAATAATACCCGGTAGGAGCAATGGCATTTTTAAAGAACCAGTCGAAGTTTCTGATCACCCGTTGTTTGGTTAGCTCGCTGCCATTAATCAATAATGGTAAGGTAGTAATCATACCTCCTGTCCAGCCAGTTTGCCAATCCTGAAAAAAACTGTCCGTTGTACCAACAGCGTAATAGCCTTTTTCGTTCCAGTTTTGCCTGTTAAATTTATCCTCTACTATGCGGAATGCTTCGGATAGGGGAAGGCTGTTTTGAACCTCTTCCACAGGTCTATAAGTTGATCGGTAAGTCACCCATTTATTATAAAGATCCTGAACACGTTTTGCCTGGAATTGTGCAATGGTATAAGAAAGAGTTACCCGGTCACCCTTTTTAAAGTTCGCTGGAATATCCTTTGACGGTGAATCGTTATTGGAAATAAAATATTGGGTTTTCTGCCTTACAACAGGAGAACTAAGCGAAAGGACAGCCTTGTTTCTTGATTTGTTCTCTACAAAGCTTACCCCATAATCTCCCATCTCATTTCCCTGCCCAAAAAAGACCCAGAACCCCGTTTCATTTTCAGGGTCCTGATAACCAACTGAAGGAATAGACATGGAACCACTTCGCAACTGGATTTTAGAAGATCCATCTTCGAAATTTAAGCGGGGCTGGTTTGAAAGAAGGATTGGTTTATCGATACCCAAATGATCTTTTTCAAACCAAAACGGCATATATCCGGTTGTAATTGCAGGGTATCTGTTGCCATTATAAACTGCCGCAGGCATTAACAGGTAATTTTCTTTCGACCATTCATTAATTTGAAAGTCAACACCAACGGATGCATTGTTTATATTACCTTCCTGACATTCAAAGGTAACTTTCACATCCGAGTCACCATTTTTGTTCATCTCCTTCTGAAAATCGATGGTCCATTTACTATTGCCAACTATAAGCTGATTACTCCCCGGCTCCATTTCAATGGATGATGCACTTACTTTTTCATTGTATAATTCGGGGTCATAGGTACTAATTACAGCTTTGGTATTAAAAACCTGCCCAAACGTAAGCGGGGCAATTAAGACCAAAATGCCAAGTATTCCTGTTATTTTCAATCGAAAAGTATAGTGATTCATTGTATCTAATTTTTTAATTATTTTTTTCTGCCCGGATATCTGAACCGCATTCCAGCCGTTTACCCGATATTCGTTTTTATAGCCACATTCAAAATTCAGAATTTCAACAAGACCGGCTTTGACTTTAGTTCTCTTGTTTTCATATTGCAAGGTATCAGCCACATTTACAAAATGGTTATTCACAATTTTAGCCAGTTTTCGGCTCTCGTTGTTCCGCATCAAAGGCCGTGAAAGACCATTAACTTCAATTATATTGTTCGTTATTTCAATATTGGTGAAATCGGAGTTTCCATTTATATCGAAAAAGCCCTCTTCACGGGGAGTAATTGTTGTATTGGCAATTACATGGTTGTGGGTAAAATGCAAGTTACTGTATTTACTTATGCTCCAAAAGATTCCCCTTCCAGGGTTCTTGATTAAATTGTTCTGAAAATGCAATGAGCCGTAAACTTCACGATTATCGTGGTCGGTATATAAGTTCCCTCCGTCCGTTCAACGGTAAGTTCTACCAGGTTGTGGTCAACAATCAATCCTCCACGGGGACCTTCAATTACTTCTGAATTTCCGGTCAGGTAGTTGTGATGAATCCAAAACGAGTAACCATCTTTGGGGTAAGTACCGCCGCCACCGCCTCTGGGTATCGACATCCTTTCGTTAAACCTGTTGTGGTCTATCTCAATAAACGAATTATCCGAGTGCATGTATTCCAATACAAATGCCCATTCATAGTCGCCAGTTTCAACTGTATTGTGATGAATTCGCGAACTATCATTTCCCATTCCCTTGAAGCCAACAAAAGCATTCTTACGTTCAAGGGTTGAGTACATTTTACAGTTGTAAAAATTGCCATGCACCGTTCTATTATTAAATATCCCCAGCTCCAAGCCATTTAACCTTTCCTCCGGCATCTTCAAAAATGCAGTCGTGAACCAGAAATTGACGGATATCGAACGTATAAATGCTGCTCCACCTGAAATCGACAAATTTGATATTGAAAATGGTCAAGTTGTTACACTTGTTAGCAAAAATGCCTCCATGAAGTTTTGGAGCAGTAATTGTCATATCGGAAATAGTAAAATCCTTTATGCTATCGAGTTTAAAAAGATAGGGTTGCTGGTTAACTAAGTTTACATGCAGTTCATTCGCAGGTAAGCCTTTTAAGCCTGGCGTCCATGAATCAACCGCTGTAATAATCGTTTTACCAATACCCGAACCCTGAATTGTCATTCCCGATTTTGGAGTTAATTGTTGGGTTGAATCCAATTGATAAATTCCGGATGAAATCAGAATCAAATCACCTGGTTTTCCAGCATTAACAGCATCAACCAGTTCCTGGACTGTTCTAACCTCCAATTTGCTTTTATTTAATGTTTTAGAATATAGATTTGGTGGGTGTAGGGCAAATAAAATGAACATTAGAGCTATCTTATAGGCTTTTATTAAATATACATTCATTAGTTTAGTCATAATAATTTTATAAATTGAAGTTATTAAAGATTTTAGACCTAAAACATCTACATGATCCTTATAAAATAATGCGCAAAAAACATGAAGTGTTTTATATTTCATTTAGCGTTAGGTATTCAGTTCCAAACATAATAAATGCTCCCAATGCGTAATCCTCGCCTTCTACTATTTTTCGGCTGAGATAATAATCTTTATTTCCTATAACAGTTCCTGTGCACACATTTTTTGTAGTCGCTTTGCCATCGCTGATATATTTCACGCTATACTTTCCTAAACCATGGTATGCTTTTGTAGCCACAGGGCCAAATACCTTTTTGTCGAGAATGCCCATTTTCAATCCCTTACAGATTGAATAACCAAACATGGCAGTGGCGGAACTTTCAATCCAATTCTTAGGATCATTGGGATAGATTGGTAATTGGTACCAATGCCCTGTTTTAGGATCCTGCAATTTGGGCAGCTGTTTCATCAAACCCAAATATATCTGCTTTACCTGCTCATATTTTAAGTGATTCTTTGGCATAACACTTAATGCATCTGCAACTGACAACATAATCCAGCCATTGCCTCGACCCCAAAATTCAGAACTTCTTTGTAGTGGGTTTTGCTGCTTTCCAGCTATCCCATTCCACGACTCTGAGGTAGAATCGGCGTACCAGCCATGCACCCAAAATCCCCATTCCTTATCCAACAACTTTTCATTGTGAGCCAACAGCTGGTCAATGTAATCGTTAAGGTACTTTTCGTCGCCAGTCCAAACATACATTTGTTGCAGAAACATACCAATCATATAAATGGGTATCGTCCCAAAAGTTCTACAATATTAGTACGGTGCGAAACACCGCCGTTTTCAGCCCTTACCGTCTTTAAGTAATCAGCGTATATGACCTTAGATCGATCAGCAAATGAGTAGTCTTGAATATCTTTTCCTAAATATGCCAACATATGGGCTGAAGCAACCGCATTGGGGTGTTTGCCATTTTCATCCATTCGAGTCATCTGCTCGCAATTACGCAAATACTTAACCATGGCGGGGTTGTTTTTGCAAAGTTTCGATTCTTTATAGACAATTAAACCCCGCATGAGCGTGGCAGGAGACCAGTCCCAGACGTACTTCTCCGGAAACCGATATTCTGTCATGCTATAGTTGACCATATCCTGCAACCAGTCTTTCTCTTTACATTCTTGTTCTGATTGTGCACTGCATAGAAACGATGTTATCATTACAAATAACACTATAATAACTGTAGTCTTATTTTTCAATTTTATTAGTTTGATATATGGTTGATATTTCTTTTTATTCAATTTCCAAATGAAAATTAACCGGGTTCGGAACAATGCTGAAAGCAAAAAGTGTAAATATCAATACTGATATCTGACAGTTTTTTTTTAAAAGTTGTATTCATGTTGGTTTAGCTTAGATAAATTTCAAAATGACTTTCGTATTATTTTGTATTGATTTTAGCTTCCGCTGTTTTCAACTGAACTGAAATTGCTGTAATTTTTATGGTTCCCGCCTCATTGGTACTCTGAACAATCACCTGACATTTACCATTGAAAAGTTTCCGATGGTAGTTCCCTTTTAAGATTTTGTCGGGTTCATGACTGCTTGGATCACCGTTTCCAACGCCAATGATTTTGCCGTTGCCCTCAATTTTAAAAGTTATAAAATTATTGGCATCCGGAACTTCGCGTCCTTCCACATCCAATACCGAAATATTTACAACGCTCACATCGTTTCCATCGGCTTTTAATTCTAACCTGTCAGGCGACATTACGATACTTGCCGCAGTGCCAGTTGTTTCTACCTTTTTAACGATAGCTTTCCCATTTCTGATTCCGCGAGCTTCTAAAACTCCAGGTTCATAAACCACATCCCATTCAATGTGCGAATTTTTCTGAACAGTTTTTTTACCCAGGCTTTTTCCGTTCAGGAACAATTCTACTTCCTGGCAGTTGGTCTGGCACCAAACATTTATTTTTTCGCCACCTTTGCCCGCCCAGTTCCAATGCGGATAGATGTGCAATACATCTTCGTTGGTCCACCATGCCTTGTAATAGTAATAGTTGTTTTTCGGGAAACCACATACGTCCATTACACCAAAATGACTGTTGATGCAAGGCCATTGATATGGAGAAGGCTCTCCCCGGTAATCAAATCCGGTCCAGATAAAAGCGCCAGCAAGCCATTCGCGTTCATCGTAAAATTTCCACCATTCCTCGGCGTTGGAACACCACACGTGAGGGATATTTTCTTTCTTATCGTAATCGCTCATATAGCCTTGCTCCTTATCTACAGCATATTGACCGCGGGTGCATAAAGTGCTTGCTTCTTCCGAACCCCAAATCGGTTGTTCCGGATGATCTTTGTGGTATTTGTCGATGTCAGAAATGTTCATGTAGTTCACTCCTCTTACATCCACTACCTCGTTGGCACCGGTGTAATTATTCCCGTTATTGCCGCCATAGGTGCAAAGCCTCGATGGATCGAGTTTTTGCTGTAAGGTTTTAAAAGTTTCGGCAATTCTTCTGCCCGATTCTTTGTTCTGCATATCATGTTCTTCGTTGCCCAGCGACCATATAATCACCGAAGGGTGGTTTCGGTCACGAAGGATCAATCTTTCAAACTGGCCCAGAAATTCAGGGGAACTGGTAAACAACCGGTTCTCGTCCATCACCAGCATTCCCAACCTGTCGCAGGCATCGAGCAGCTCCGGGGTTGGCGGATGGTGTGCCGAACGGTAAGCGTTGCAACCCATTTCCTTGAGCTTTTCGATACGGTAATATTGCAACCTGTCGGGAAGGGCTACGCCAACTCCTGCATGATCCTGGTGCATACAAACACCCTTGATTTTAACCGGTTTCCCATTCAGCAAAAAACCTTTTTGCGCATCAAAAACCACTGTTCTTATTCCAAGAATAGTTTCCGTTTGGTCTTTAATGGCAGTGCCTGTTTTTAAGGTTGAAACAACTTTGTATAAATAAGGACTTTCGATTGACCAGAGGGTTGGATTGGAAACTTTTATCCGGCTGACGATTGTATTTTGTGAATTACCTTCAACCAGTTGTTGGCCATTGGATTTTCCAATAATTTTGCCTTGCGCATCCAGAATTTGTATTTCCAGAGAGTTTTTAATTGCTTCCTTATTTTTGTTTTCAATACTGGTTTGGACATTTACCCAAGCCTCCATTGCCTTTAACATCAGGTGGTTATCAAAGGTGCCATGTTCAGGGATATAGTTTGTCGATTTTTTGATGAGCCAGGCATGCCGGTAGATGCCCGCACCTTCGTACCACCAACCTTCATTTTGGGTGGCATCTACACGTACGGTTAGGATATTTGTCTTACCGTATTCAATAAAATCGGTTACATCGTACATAAATTCCATATAACCGCCAAGATTATTCCCCAGGTAGAATCCGTTTAGCCAGACCTGGCAATCACGGTAAACTCCATCAAATTTGATGGTCAGCCTTTTGTCGCGGTCTGTTTCAGGAATATCGAATCGTTTCCGGTACCAGCCCACCGATGTTTTTGGGAATTTATATCCAACAGGTTTAAATCCGTGACCGCCCAGACTTTTGTCGTTAATAAAATCCAATTCAATGGCCCAGTCATGCGGCAGACTGACCTGTTGCCAGGTGCTGTCAGGAAACTCAAGACTGTTTACACCTATCGTGCGTCCCGATTTGGCAAAAGGGTTGAAATTTTTATCGTAATGGAAATATACATTTTCATCAGAAGAAGCATCGCCCAGTTGAAAACACCAGTTATCGTCAAAGGAAATTCTCTCCCCCCAAATAATCGTGGTTTTGAGCCTGAACTTTTTTCGAAAATGCAAATAAACATAAGATTAGGATGCTGTTAATTATGGATTTCATTTTATATCGGTATCTTTTATGGGTTGAGAGTAAAATTGAGAAAGGTTTTTTTAAATTTAGGTTCGACACTTCTATCGTTTGAGCCTGGCATGTTCCCATTCCAAATTAAGCATGAGAAGTTCACAATGCTCCAGGCCTGCTATACCTTTGTGCATAGACAATAGATTATTGTTATTGGCAAAAATGCAGTGCCGATTTAACCACGATGCATCCGAACAAAGCCCGAATCTTTAAGTTTAAAATATTGGGTTGGCATGTTCCACTGTAATTGCAGGTAGTTCATTTTGAACAATACTCTAGTTAACTTGAATACCTTATTTTTTTGGTTGAGAAGTTAATTGATGTTTCCCATTTAAAGTTTTTTTTATCAACATTAGCAACATTAAAATATTAAGGTTTTTTAAAATTTAAAGTTGTTAAAAAGATGGTGCAGACATTCGAAAACTTATGTCTGCACCATTGCTTAATTTTACCGTTTTAAATAATTACTGGTAGGCCTGATTTATATCTGTTTCACTTAGTTTTGGAAGAGCCCAGATTAAATCCTGGGTATTATAAGGCTGAACGGCAACACCTTCTCTATCGCCGGGAGGAATGTCCAGGTGAGCGGCACGTAAAAAGTCAGTTCGGTCCCCTTCCATGAACATTTCTTTTATCCGCTCATTGATAATATCGTCGGCGGTAATGGCATGACCCAGGTTACCAATACCAGCTCTGTTTCTCACAACATTCAGGTCGGAAGTAGCCCCGGCAAGGTCGTTGGCCTTAAACTTTAACCATGAACGAGTAAGATACAATTCTGCCAATCGGATAATTGGTATATTAAGATTTTGACCTTCAATATTTTTCGAAGCATCGCCGTTGAAATATTTATCGCACCATATCTGGGGAGTTGTTACCATTCCCCAATATTGATCTTTTCCTGTTGTCATGGTGTATGTACTTCCAAGTCTTTTATCAGCAAGTGCCTCCGGTGTTAATGAAAAATCACCATTCTTGGGGTCTGTCATCCAACCTATATTTTTTAAGGTTGAATAACTGAAGGTAAGTTGATTCCAGCTACATCTTGCAAAATTTCCATTATTGGGCATTTGCAAACAAATACTGGTAAGTTCAGCCATTTGCCATCCACCATAATCGGTATTACCAGTATATGCATACCATATAGTTTCTTTACCTGCATCGGCTGTTTTATATTTCTGAAAGGCCGCTAATGGTTCTTCTGATAAATCATATTTACCGCTGTTAATCACAAAATCCAATTCGGCAATCGATTCAGCACTTTTCCCCATTGCAAAATAAACTTTGCCAAGAAGAGATGCAGCTGCATATTTATTTGCCCGACCATATTTGTAGCTGGCAAAATGAACGCTCGCGGAAAAAGCTTCGGGTAATAAACTTTTTGCTTCCTGCAAATCCTTAACCATCTGATCGTATACCATTTGTGTGGTAGCTAATTCAGTCTTCACTTGTGCTTCGGCACTTTCGTTAAGGTTAATTTTCCATGGCAATATTTTGTCGCTATTTGGTCCGGCAGATTCATAAGGTGGTATAAATACCTGCGATAACCGGTAATATGAAAAAGCTCTCATAAAGAGAAGTTCTCCTTTTATACGTTTGAGGTTATTGTCAATATCGGCCTGCGTAAGATTGCTAAATGGGTTTCCTCCGCCTTTTTCCAAATAATCCAATGCTCCGTTGCAAATAGCGATTACCTGATAGGCATACCTGAAAATATGACTTGTTTTATCAATATCCTGCTTACTTTGACGCGGATACATGATCGCAAAAGGAATTGCTCCAATTGAACCGGGCAATAATTGAACTTCGTCCGACTGGAATGACTTCAGTAAAACTGATGTAGTTTGCACATTGTGCCAATCGCTTAAGAATGCTTTTTGATATGCACCAATTGCTGCTTTATCAAATTCCTGCAAACTATTCCATGGTTTCTCCAGGGGTGTTTTTAATGATAAAAATTCATCGTCGTTGCATCCTCCTAATGTTAATATAACAAAGGCGAATATCAGTAAATACTTATATTTTTTCATGTGTTGTTTATTTTTAATTCTACACTCATAACCATTCTGTTAGGAACAATTACTAAAATTTAACATCTACCCCAATGCTGTAGGTTTTAAATTAGGAATCTGATAGCTTACAATACCTGGGCTAAGATTATTTCCTAAACTAACCACTTCCGGATCGTAACCTTTAAATTTGGTAAAGGTTAGGATGTTTGTACCTGAAACATAAACTCTCAAACCTTGGATTTTTATCTTGCTTAAAACCGAAGATGGTAAACTATATCCTAATTGCAGGTTTTTCAGACGAATAAAATCACCTTTATGCAGGTACTTGTCATGAAAGTTAAGTTCATTATTGTAGTTTGATGATTTCTGTACCCATTGATAATTGGTTGCTTTACTCATGTCCCAGTTAAAGCTTTGATCCCAGCGTAACTCAGGGAAATTTGCGTTATCACCCGCTTTAACCCAGGTATTATCTACCATATCCGAACGAAGGTTATATTGTCCACGCTGTGGAGTAGTACCATATTTTTCGCCATAATCGAACAGATAGTTGCCACCCTGGAAAGTAAAAAAGACATTTAAATCGAAGCCTTTGTACGAAAATGTATTTGTGAATCCGCCCCAATAAGTTGCCAATCCAGTTTTGTCGTTATGGATCACTTTATTTCTGGATAAATTTTCGGAAGTTGCCGCAATTAGATTTCCTGTTTTTACTGTTTCTCCTGTTTGAGCATAAACCAGAGAATCTATTTCATAAATCATTTCTACCCCATGGGCAGGATCTACCCCTGCATATTCAGCCATAAAATAGGCGCCGATTTTCCCGTTTTTCTTTGTAAGTGTTTCACCGGTTTGTAACCCTTTATTCGTCCTGTCCAACAATTCGTTTAACGCCAATACCTTATTGGTATTTAAAGTTATATTAAATGTGGTAGACCATTTAAAGTCTCCAATGGTTAAAGGATTGGCACTAATTTCTATTTCCAATCCGGAATTTTTCATTTTACCAATATTTTGCCACATTACGCCACCATTAATCCCGGAAGAAATTGGAATGGATGTAAGCATAAGAAGGTCTTTGATATCGTGCATAAAATATGCTACAGAACCCGAAACTTTATTCTGGAACAATCCGAAATCAATACCTGCATCGAAATTATTGGTTAATTCCCAGCGCAGTGGCGAGCTAATTCCGCTCAAGGCTGAACCATTAGGGGTCACATCGGCATTGCCATATCGACCAATATCGCCCCAGCGTGTTAAATAAACATTATTTGGAATATTCTGGTTTCCAGTTTGCCCAAAGCTTCCGCGCAATTTAAGGAGGTTAACTTGTTCAAATTTCCAGAAGGATTCATCAGAAATAATCCATCCTGCCGAGAACGCCTTAAATGTAGCCCATTGATTTTCTTTAGGGAAAACAGATGACGCATCGCTACGCAGACTGAATCCCAGAATATAACGATCTTTGAATTTATAATCAGCACGTCCAAAATACGAACGGATATACCTTTCATCAGTAATATCAGAGGTCATGTTCATTTTTGTCAATGGGTTAACCCCAATTTGCTGATAAGATCCTAATACATCTTTAGCCTCCATATATTTATTGTAGACATAATAAGACTGAGACTCAGTACCCAGGGTCAGATTAATATTACTACCACCAAAAGAGCGGTCATAATTGCCGTAAACGTTATAGTTGGTATTATTTATTGTTTGGCTATTTTCCTGAACATAAGACTTAAGATCGTCTCTGAGGTATTTAGAGATAGAATTCCAACTATTCCCCTGAGTAATGTCGGCAGAAAATTCGGTACGGAAGGAAAGTCCTTTAATCCAGGGAAGATTATATTGCATATAAGCCCCACCCAAACCTCTATATGACTGTGCTTCGTCACGGACTAAATTTGGATCATTGGTCGCAGCAGGATTAAAACCGGCTTGTGCATTCCAGTAACCAGTTGGGTCGTTAGCACTGTTAACCTGAAACCAGGGCATAATATTTGAATTTACAGCTGCAAAACCACCTCCGTTTCCATTTGATCCGCTGGTACTACCTGCACCATTGTCTTTCATACGATTGTTTTTGGAGTGTGAAAGCGATACCCTGAATCCGGTTGTTAAGTTATTTACAGGGGAGAAATCGGCGTTAATACGGCCTGAGATTCGTTCCAGACTATTATTTTTCAAAACACCATCATCATTTCGGTAGTTAAATGAAACAAATATGGTACTCTTTTCACTGCCTTTGCTGGTCGAAAAATTAAATTCCTTATATTTTCCTTTTCGTAAAATCTGATCGAACCAGTCAACATCTGAATTTTCAGCCATTGCCCTTGATAAGGTATCAGCGGGATTTCTTTTTGGCCAGGTTCCAATTACGTTCATAGGTGTCATTGCTGGAAGACCTGAATTGGCCCTTGCCTTGTCCATTAAGCTAAAATATTGCTTTGATGTGCTAAATCCAATGTCTTCAGGCTTGCGCGAAAGGTCGGAAACTCCGGTATTATAAGAAATATCAACACTGCCCTTACCCTTTTTACCCGATTTGGTTGTAATAAGGATAACCCCGTTAGATGCCCGCGAACCATAAATTGATGTTGCAGCAGCATCTTTTAATATCTGGATATTTTCGATATCGTTTGGGTTTATGGTTGAGAGCGGACTTAAAACTTGTACTACCAACTCCTCCAATGCCAAGGGTTTGCATTGAAATAGGCATTCCATCGACAATATAAAGCGGGTCAGTGCCTAATGATATGGTGTTGGTACCACGAACAAGAACTCTGGCGGAGCTCCGGGAGTTCCGCCTGAACTCAACACCTGCAAACCTGCCCCTCTACCTTGCAAACCCGCATCAATAGTAGCTACAGGAAGTTGATTAATGTCATTTGAAGAAATGGAACTAACTGATCCAATAATATCCTTTTTCTTTTTTGTTCCATAACCCACAACTACAATCTCATCCAGTTTTGTAACATCGGGCACAAGTTTTATGTCCAATGTGCCTTGTCCGGTATATTGTACCTTTTCAGTATTATATCCAATATATGAAACAACTAATTGCACATTGGTAGAAGGAATATCAAGGCTAAAAGCCCCATTTATATCGGTGATGGTACCTATGGTTGTCCCTTCAATAACTACATTTGCGCCAATAATTGGCTCGCCTGTAGTTGCATCGGTTATGGTTCCCTTTACTTTCTGTTGCTGTACCGAATTCGTATCTTTTTGCTTATAAATAACAATAATTTTATCATTAATTTCATAAGCTAAGTTTTGACCTTTTAAGGCAATATCCAGTATTTTATCTATCGTCTGATCTTTCATTGCAAGTGTTATCTTGTAATTGGCATTCAGCTCGTTATTGCTATACCAAAAGGAAAAGTCACTTTTTTTCCCTATTTCCTGCAGCAAATCCTGTATGCTGACATCTCTTAAACTCAGACTAAGCTTTGCTTGCTGGGAATAAGTTGTTGCAGCCGATAAACTCAGCGTACAAGTTATTATAATTAGCAACGACAGTCTCATAATTTTTAGCAGTTTGTTGTAGTGATAAAAGAGCATAAATCGCCCTTTGAATGAATTTTTTTCATACTTTTGAATGGTTTTGGTAATAAAATTTAATCTACTTTGTTCCGAAACTTCCGAAGTCGGGAAATGTATCCAGCATTTTCCGATTTTTTGTTTTAAAAATTCCTAAGATGTGTTCATTTTCAGTAGTTTTAGTTAGAGTTTAAATCGGGTTTACATCAGTTTTTCTTGTAAACCACAATTGTATCATTTCTAGTTTGTTAGTCAAAGTTCCTGTATTTTTTCATAGCATCCAGAATCTGGTATATGTTTCGGTTTTTATCAAATAATCCCGAAAAAACTTCATTCTTCAGATCTTCCGATTCAATCTTTACCTTTACATTAAAGCTTCGTTGAAGTTTATTAGCAATTACAGAAAAAGTTTCGTTGTAAAAAAAGTACTTGCCATCTTTCCAGATAGTAACTAAACTAACATCTATCTTCTGTTTCAATAGAATGCCTGTATTCTTTTCATATGCAAACATTTCGTTTGGTTCCAGAATATTTTTTTCTTCATTTTCACGGGTTCCCTTTTTATAAACCGCAACAGATCCTTCAATTAGGGTTGTTTCAATTGTTGGTTCAGTTTCGAAACTCCTTAAATTGAATTTTGTGCCCAGAACCTTAATTTGAAGGTTCCCTGTATTAACAATAAAAGGTTGTTCAGTATTTTTTGCAACTTCAAAATATGCTTCGCCTTCAAAAGTAACTTCCCTTGTGTTGTTTTTAAAATTTATCGGATACTTTAATGTACTTCCCGAATTCATCTGAACAATAGTACCATCGGCTAAAACTATCTTAGATTTTACCCCAAATGGAGTGTATGCTTCCTGATAAACCGTTTTTACTGTATTATTATAAACAATTGAAATATTGACAGTGCAACCAGGGTAATGATGGAAGCAGCAGCTGAGTATATCAAAAGGCGTCTTTTCTCAAAGTATCCTGCCTGATGGCAGATTGAACTTTGAAATAAATTCTTTTTTATCCTGTGTGGTGTATAATAAATTTAGTGGTGCGGCGGATATGGAATCGAAAAACTTTTTGTTTTTAGGATTCTCATTTATCCACTCCTCAAAGAATTTCTGTTCTTCTTGGGTAGGATTTCCCTTCAAAACAGCTGTAATGATTTCCCAAATATCCTGATCACTGGTACTCATGTTTATGTTTTATAATAGTTATGACTAAAAAAATGAGGGAGACACCATAAAGGAGA
>JAAUTT010000565.1 GCA_012031335.1 Bacteroidales bacterium
AGGATCTGGACGAATATCTTTATCATATCGACCGCATGATGATGAACCTGAAACTCTCAGGTAAACTCAATCATTTAAAAGGCCTGGTAATTGGTGGAATGAGTGAAATGAAGATAATACTGTTCCTTTCGGAAAAGATCCTTGTGAAATTATCCATAGCCATGTTAAGGGTTTGAACTTTCCGGTTATGTTTAACTTCCCGGCGGGACATATTTCCGATAATTTTCCGCTTATTTTAGGAAAGGATGTTGAGATAAATGTTGGTGAAAATGTTGCAGAATTGAGGTATATCTAAATCTTGCGATTCTTGTAATCTTTGGGTATTTCAAACAGCCGTGCCGGAACTTGGCGTTCGTTTATCGAAGTAATATGGATCGACTGCTTTTCTTCTCTTACCAGGTTTCTCTCTACTGCAAGTACAGGAATGTATCCTTCTGTTTCGGGAATATGCATGAAAAAAGAAGGTATGCTGGAATAATTCTCAGTGGCATTTAAAATATAATAGAGCTTTTGCATCACAAGGTTATCCGATTCCATAACCCAATAGGTGATTTCACTTTCAAGAATCCTGTTCCGTACACGCCATTGGTAACATTTTTTCCCTTCAATTAATTTGAAGTTATTGGTTTTTATAACTTCAAACTGCTGTGTGGGTGCTGTCCTCGATTCTTTCCGGGTTATATCGGCATAGAGTTTCAGCGTGGGACTTAATGCCACAATATTTTCAGTTTTTAAATCTACAAGTAAGGTTTTATTTAATATGCCCGATTCAGTAAACTCATCAATACGCACCTTGGTGTCCTTGAAATAGAATATTAAATAAGTTGTATCGTAATGCGACTGCCGTGTAATCTGAATATTTCCCTCAAATGCAGAAAGATTGAGATAACTGAATAATAAAGCACAAAATATCAAAAACTTATGCATAGCAAGGGTGCAGTTTTGTAGAATAATTTTTGAGTTCCTTCATTTAATCGTATTTTTGGAAATAAAGTTTCGAATTTAGACGACTATTTTATGCTCACCACTAAGGAAATAGGCGATGAGGCTGAAAATCTGGCAGTTCAGCACCTTATAAGCCAGGGATTTGCAATACTGGAACGTAATTGGCGCCATATACATATGGAACTCGACATTATAGCCCGAAAGGGTGATTTCTTAATTATAACGGAAGTTAAAAGCCGTGCCGGAAATTATATAGTGGAACCTCAGATTGCCGTAAACAGGAATAAGCAAAATCTTATCATTGCGGCTACTAATGCTTACCTCTCCAAAAAAAAACCTCGACCTGGAAGTCAGGTTTGATATTATTAGTATCGTATTCTATAACTCGGGACATAAACTGGAGCATATTGAAAATGCTTTTTATCCCCGTATTAAGTAAACCGGAAATCATATGAACTTCGAAACTATCAGAAGTTATTGCTTATCGAAAAAAGGTGCTGTCGAAGATCTTCCTTTCGATGAATTTACATTGGTATATAAAGTGGGTAATAAAATGTTCGCATTATCGAGTTTAACCGGCGAATTGAGTATCAACCTTAAATGTGATCCCGAAAAAGCCCTTGAACTGCGCGAACAATATCCTGCCGTTCAACCGGGATATCATATGAACAAGGATCATTGGAACACGGTGTATATCGACGGTTCCATAGCATCTAACCTAATTTTTCAATGGATAGATCATTCGTACGACCTGGTATTTGGCAACTTCCTGCTTCAGTAAGGAAACAAATATCGGAGTTGTAAATCTATCTTCCCTGGTAAATTATATAATTGTACTTTTGCAAATAAAAAATATAAAGATGGAACAACGTAGTCCGTTTCGCAGAAAATTTGATCATGTGACACGTAAATTATTTAACTATTTCCTCCAGGGCCTTCTCTTTGCCGCTCCTATCGGATTAACCGGATATATCATTTACCTGGTTTTCAAATTTAGCGATGGTATTTTAAAACCGCTCATCGAAGAATTTATTCATTTCAGTATCCCTGGATTAGGTCTTGTTATCATGGTCTTCCTGATTACCTTACTGGGTTATGCTGGTCAGTCGGTTATAGCCAGACCATTTAAGATTCTGCTTGAACGACTTCTTAAAAAAGTTCCCCTGTTGCAGATGGTTTATTCTCTATCCGCGATTTTATGGAGGCTTTTGTAGGAAAGGAAAAGAAATTCAATCAGCCGGTTCTGGTGAAGGTGAATACTATCTCCGAACTCGAAAAACTGGGGTTCATCACGGAGTCTGACCTTTCCGACCTGGGAATAAAAGATAAGGTAGCGGTGTATTTTCCACACTCTTACAATTTCTCGGGAGAATTATTCATTGTGCCGGTAAATCAGATAACCCAGCTCGATGTGCCTGCCGGAAACCTGATGAAGTTTATCGTTTCGGGTGGAGTAACAAAGATGTAACTCCATCATTGCTTCTTTCTTCCGGATTTCTTTTTCCCCGCTTCAGGTTTATCATTTATTTTCTTGTTCCCCGCTGAAATGATGGAAAGAGCGGGTTTCACCCTTTCGGTTGTAGCCGGGGCTGTATTCCATGTATCCCATATATAACGGTCTGTAACGGCTATCTCCTTCTTATAGGAAAAGGTGAGCGCAATACCATCCGATACGCTGGTTTCTCTCTCATTTGTACTCCGGTCATCGTCCATGACCAATCGCGCCGAAGGGTCGGTGAAATTGAGGTATTGCCAGGGTATCCTGATATTCACTTCGTTTCCGTTAAACCATACTGCATCGAGCGAAGTTTCAGACTCACCGGCCTTTCTAACCTTTAATATTCCAGTTTTTTGAAATGCCGAATCTTCAAAATTATATTTGAGCCGCAGCAGATGCCAGGGTGCTCCATCTGTTACTAACGAATGATACAATTTCTCCGGAAAACTGCTGTTACGGATAAACCAGATCCCAAAAGATCGTAGGCCCGGGTTACCATAAGCTTTGCTGTATCAGCTTTATCAAAAGGGCAAACTCTGCTCTCCCGGGAGTAGATGATCCATCGGGGAGAATAGATTCTCCCACATTTCCTTTATAAGTATCGATACCAATCCATAAGGAATCCTGCTGACTCAACGCACTGCTTAACTGAAGCTTTATCCTGAAGAATTGAGGATCGGCCGCAGCATATCCCGAAACAACCCTGGAATGGGTGCCGTTTTGCAGATATTGCTTAAAAACTGGTGCCGGCGGATCGAAGGCTATCATCCCAAAGTTTTCTTCGGCACTGGCAACACTGTGCCAGAGAGGCATCCGCTCCGGATCGCTTTTTAAAGGATCAAATAACCAGGTTCTCTTAAACCATTCGTCAATCCACGAAAAAAGCATCCCGCCACCACATCCTGCGGAGTGAATGGTTTTTAACAGTCGTACATCCATTTCTCCCTGATGTACCTCAGTTAGTCCTCCATGGTTCATCCCCGAATTGGCTTTATGAGCTATACCCCATGAACTGGGAACACCATATTCGGCAATTATCAGGGGCCGACCGGCATAATGCTTCTTCAGATCTTTCAGGTATCCCAGATAACTGTTCGGTCCTCCTTCATCGGCAGCATTCTGATATGCCGAATCGCGGTTAATAAAATCGGGATAATACGGGTAGCATGATAGCTGGCAAAATATCCTGCCGGTGCATTATACATTTCTATCTGTTGTAGATCTAATTGAAACTTATCTTCATCTGTAATGGTATCTGGTTCCGACGGATGATCAATGGGATCGAGGGTGGGCCAGCTCGAAACACTTACCGGGCGTTGGGTTTTATATTGTGTCTTCTCAAACTTCAACAGGTTATCCAGGCGGGTAGCCAACCACACCTCTGTTGGAGTACCTTGCGGCAGTTTTAAGGTAGTCCCCTCGTAACTTATATAGGAACTGTTATAAAAATTAGTACTATCAACTTCGTAGGGATGAATCTCCCTGCCAAGGATATATCCCATCGTCCATCGCGAAACATCTGCATCAAACTTGCCATAAGCGCGTCCGTAACGTTCTCCTATTTCCTTTTTCCCGTGAATGCAATCTATAACTTCCTTAATACCTGCATCAAAACCATCTGTATAGGGATAAAGATCCCCGTTCAGGGTATCTTCCTGTAACCACACACCCTGAAACAGATAGATAGGCTTATCGGGATGGGCATTGTTGTACAATGCGAGCTCCTGGTAAAACCTAGGATAATGGAGTGTATAAACACGGATAGAATTAAATCCTGCATTTCCGATCATTTTAAGCCACCTAGTGTACTGGTCGCGGGTGGCAGCCAACTCACCCGGCAAAGTGCCGGGAACG
>JAAUTT010000566.1 GCA_012031335.1 Bacteroidales bacterium
CCTGGGTTGCGACGTTATTCGGTTACCCATTAATTTACATGCAATGACACTGGGTGAACCTGATTACATTATTGATCCTCTGTTTTATACCTTTCTCGATTCGGCAGTATACTGGGCCGAAGAACTGCAAATTCACCTCATAATCGATAACCATACTTTCGATCCGGCTGTGGATACAAAACCAGATATCGAAGATGTTTTATTAAAAGTATGGCCCCAAGTTGCAAATCATTACAAAAACACATCACAATATATTTATTATGAAGTTTTAAATGAACCTCATGGTATTGCAGATAACATTTGGAATAACATTCAACAAAATGTAATTGATGCTATTCGCGAAATTGACACCACACATTTTATAGTGGTTGGACCTGCCAATTGGAACGGTTATAATAACTTAAAAAATTTACCTGAATATACGGATGATAAATTAATTTATACGTTTCATTTTTACGATCCATTCTTATTTACGCACCAGGGTGCAACATGGAATACCCCGTCCATGGGTCCATTAAAAGATGTACCATTTCCTTATCATGCTGACAGTATGCCCGATTTTCCTTCGGAATTGGACAATACCTGGGTTGAAAATTCATTCAACAATTATGCAAACGATGGCACCGAAGCAAAAGTAAAAGAATTGATAGATATAGCAGTTCAGTTTAAAAATTCAAGAAATGTACCCATGTTGTGCGGTGAATTTGGTGTTTTTATTCCAAACAGTCCCCGTTCAGGAAGGCTCGACTGGTATGAATTGGTCAGCGATTACCTTGAAGAAAAGGGTATAGCATGGACAATTTGGGATTATACCGGTAGTTTCGGAATATTCGAGACCGGAGGAAATGATATTTTTGAATACGATATCGACACTGCATTGGTCAGTAAGCTTGGACTAACGGTTCCTGAACAACAGGAATTCGTAAAGCAACCTGATACTGTTGGAATAATCATATATAACGACTTCATTGGCGAAAAGATTTCAGAATCAAGCAATGCAGCCAATGGAATTATTGATTTATACAACCAATTGGGGCCTAACAATGGCTTACGCTGTATAAAATGGTCAGAAGGAAATCAATATGCGAGCATAGGATTTGATTTTAAACCAAATAAAGATTTAACCAACCTGAGGGGAGAAAATTATGCCCTCGATATGATGGTTAGAGGAAATACATCTGGTTCAAAGCTTGACATCAGGTTTTTAGATACAAAAACCACCGCGGCAGAAGATCATCCCTGGCGTGTTCGTTATACGATTGATAATAATCTAGTTACATGGGACCGCAGTTGGCAGCATATTCATATCCCTTTAACCAGTTTTACAGAACAGGGGTCATGGGACAATGATACCTGGTTTAATCCTATAGGAGCATTTGATTGGACAGAAATCGACAGGTTTGAAATTGTTGCTGAGCATCATAACTTAAGCGGGAGAATATTTTACTTCGACAACATACATATTACAAACCAGGATACTGCAATTGTATATGATACATCAAAATATTCAAATTCAAATGCATATACCACATCAAATGATGTATTAGTTTATCCTAATCCTGCAATTGATAACATAACTTTTAGTTATAAGAATGTTGCCCAGGAAGATGTAGAATTAAAAATTTTCGATATTTCGGGAAGAGAATTATATTCTGGTATATATAAAAATTGGACCAGTACCATTTTATGGGATTGTAAGACCAATCAGAGGGAAAAAATTCAAAGCGGCGTTTATTTTTACAGATTAGCAGTTGGGAATTCCATAAATAAAGGAAAGGTATTGATTTCTGATAGATGATGGGTAATCATTTGGTGTTTGAATACCCATTTTCTTTTAACCAGATAATTACTTTATCTTTTATACTTCCCTGAAGAATAATTTCATTGTCCTTCACTGAACCCCCAATACCAAATTTATTTTTCAGGATTTTGGATAATTGTACAAGATCTTCTGACTTTCCGGTAAATCCCGAAATGAGGGTTACGGTTTTACCGGCACGAGACTTACTGTCTAGCAATACTTTAAGTCTTTGTTTACCAGGAGCTAAAGTTTCCACTTCTGGCTCATCGGTATTAAAACTGAAATTGGGATTGGTCGAATAAACGATTCCGTCTTTATCGGATTTGAATTTCTTTGACATAACATGATTTTTAACGAAGATAACGATATTACAAAAAGTATCCAAAAACATCTTTAGGATTGCTTTCTCCACGATGAAACCGGGTTCCCTTAGTACCTTCAACAATTTGCATAATATCAATGTAAGAACCAATAGCAGCTGTTTTTCCGGTTGATTCAGCAAACCAGCAGGCTGAAATTACTTTAGGGAGCATAGATCCTTCCTCAAAGATTTCATGTTCAATATCATCATAAGTAACTTCTTTCAAGGGTTTTGATTGTGGAGTCCCCCAACCGGTATATACAGCATCGCTATCGGTGGCCATAATAAACATGTCGGCTCCAAGCTCTTTTGCGAGCAAAGCACTGGCGAGATCTTTATCTATTACAACATCGGCCCCCCACAATTTATTGTTGTCATCATAAACGGTTGGTATTCCTCCGCCTCCGGTACAAATTACAATGGTACCTTTTTCGAGTAACCATTTAATAGGGCGCATTTGAAAAATACGTTTTGGAATGGGAGAGGGGACTACTCTCCGCCATTTATTACCCTGCTTTTCATGGTCCATTTTTTCTCCTGTATGAGACGTTTAGCTATGTCATCTTCAAAAAAGGTCCAATAGGCTTTGTTGGGTTTTTGAAAGCTGCATCATTTTTATCCACTTCAACCATGGTTAAAATGCTGGCAAAAGGTTGTTCAAAAGGTAAAATATTTCCAAGTTCCTGTTCAATAAGGTAACCAATCATACCTTCAGTTTGTGCACCCAAAACATCTAATGGTGTTGAATCTTCGGGATCATACATGGATGCATGCAGGGCCAGTAAGCCTACCTGAGGTCCATTTCCATGCGAAATGACCAACTCATGGTGTTTTGCCAATGGAGCAATAGCCTGAGCTGCTTTTCTAACATTAATACGCTGATTTTCAACTGTCATAGCCTGACCTTTCTGCAATAAAGCATTTCCACCCAGGGCAATTACGAGTCTCATATACGTTTGATTTTATGTTGTTAAATTAACGAAGAATATCCGGAACTTAAATGATAAATAACAGTATTTTATCTACAGTACAAATTTTTATGGATTGTAAAGATCAACAAAAGATTCGAATTTAAGGTTCAAATTCAACTCTTTTAAAATTTCTAAAGGCTGAAATCTGAGTTTCTTCAATTGAAATCACAAAATTCAATTGTCATGTATTTATTAGTGATTTTGAAAGATATTAATATGAACTTGTAAAGCAATTGGAAAACAAAGAATATGTTTTCCTTTTTGGTTTTAGATTGTCTTATAATTAATATTATGTTAAATAGAAAAAGGAAAGAAAAAAGGGAAGATTTCTCCTCCCCTTCTATGATTATTTGCAATTACCTTCCATCTCATCAGAAACTTCTTTCATTTTATCGTCCTGTTGAGTTCTGTAATACAATGTTTTTAAAGTAGATAATGCTTCGCATTTTTGACCGGCATCACCAACTTCCCTGGCTTTTTCCATATATGGGATTGCTTTTTTAAGTTCATCTTTATGGCCTTCCATACAGGCGTCATATTCTTTTACTTTCGATGCTTCAATTTCATTGCATTTTTCCTGAATTTTTACAGCCTTATTGAAATAAATAACCCCCATGTTGAAGTTGGCATTAAAATAATCAGGTTTCAGGTCAAGACACTGTTGAAATGATGCTATTGCATCATCGGTTCTTCCCAATTTATCGTAAATAGTACCTTCTGCAAACAATAATGATACATTATTGGGGTCGTTTTCTTTTGCTATTTTGAGGTATTCAAGAGCTTCTTCTCCTTCATTTCTAAGTAAATAATAATTTACAAGTTCAATTTGAATTGCAGCTTCATCAGGATACCTTTCAAATCCTTTTTTCAATGTAGCTAAACCTGATGCAGAATCACCACTGGCCAGGTAACTTTCAGTCGCAAAAATGTATAGAAAAGGATCACTGTAATTTAAATCAATGGCTTTCTGATATAGCTTATTGGCTTCATCTAACTTATTGATTTCCTTGGCAGCACGTGCTGTACTGTAGTAAATAACCGTATCAACAGTACCTTCCATTACGCTCAAATCATTCAGTTCCAGGATTCCTTTAAAATTTGAATAAGCATTTTGATAATTTCTTTTGTTGAATGAATTAATGGCTTCATTTCTAAGCTACT
>JAAUTT010000567.1 GCA_012031335.1 Bacteroidales bacterium
TTGAATCCGGAATACAGTCAATTCCGGATTTTTTTTTCTTTTACTTTGACTATTACAAAATCGCACACTATGTTTTTTATACTTTCAAAAATTCTGGCAATTTTTTACTTTCACCCTTTGTCTGGATTATGACACTTCTGTTATGGGCCATCCTGACAAAGAAACATGTACGCCGAAGATGGCTGCTCATTGCAGCCTTTGGTTTATCATATATTTTAGGAAACAGCTTTTTGCTTAACGAAGTGATTCACAAATGGGAATATCCTCTTACACGAGAAGAACAAATTCAGGGCACCTACGATGTTGGAATTGTATTGGGAGGATTTTCCGCATACGACACCGTATACAATCGCATTAAGTTCCACCAAAGCAGCGACAGATTATGGCAAACATTTTACCTATATAAAACCGGGAAAATAAAAAAGATCCTTATCAGCGGAGGCTCAGGAAGTCTATTGCGCAAAAAGGAAACTGAAGCCGATCGTGTTTTTGCTTTCCTGCTTAAACTTGGCGTTCCAGCCAACGATATGTTAATGGAGGCAAAATCAAGAAACACCAGGGAAAATGCTGTTGAATCGGCTAAACTTATTAATGCTACACAGCCCGACTCCCGTTGCATTCTAATTAACTTCGGCCATGCATATGAAAAGAGCATTAGGCTGTTTTAAAAAAGTCCATCTTGATGTGACTCCCTTTGTTGCCGACTATGGTTCCGACCGCCGTAAATGGGATCCCGACAGGTTGCTTATTCCGTACGCCGGATGTATCGAAGAATGGGGGAGAATTATGAAAGAAATGGTAGGATATTACACCTACAAAATAAAAAATTACATTTAATACCACTTAAATATCTTAAGTCCAATAACAAAAAAAGATTCCACCTTCGAGCAAAAGTATTAAGGTTGGAACAGCAGTTTCGGCAAATCCGGCACCCTCATTAAAAACAGCCCTGACAGAATCGTTGAGCATTGTAAGCGGTAATGGGCGGATTATTTGAATTATCCAGTCCGGAAAACTATGGTAACTAAAAAAAACACCTGAAAGTACCATCATAGGAGTAACGATAGCATTGATTAACCCATTCCCAACCTCAGGACTGGCAGTACGGCTTGAAATCAGCACAGCCAAACCGGAAAATGCGACATTCCCCGCTAAAAGCAAAACTACCAGAGATGCGATATTTCCCTGCACCGTCATTCCAAAGTAATAAAAAGCAAAAATAAAAAGCACAATAGCTTCTACCAAATTCATAGTAAACCGGGCGGTAAAAAGCGATGCAAGAAAAAGCGGCTTTTTCATCGGGGTAGCCACCATGCGCCTTAGTAACTTTTTTGAACGTTTTTCAATGAGGCTATAACTTATCCCCCACATACACGACATCATAATTCCCATGCCAATAAGGCCGGGAATCAAAAAATCGACATACCGGGTTCCTGCCAGAATCAGCGGCTGTGCATGCCTGGTTTGTTCGGTAAAGTAAGTTGGTCCCTTTTCCAGTAGTCCGGTAAGCTGCAGAAACAATAACTGAGCTTCCTGATTCATCCTGTCGAAAAAGAATGCAGGTTCTCCATTTTTCAGATCGATAACAAGAGAAGTCTCTCCCTTTTTAAGCATGGTATTGGCTTCGTCCCAGGTTTTGGGTAAAAAACCGAATTTTACCTTTCCTGTTTTACTGTCGGAATAATTAAATTCAAAATATTGTTTCCCTTTGGATGTGACCTTTTTAAGGTCAATTTTCGATGTTAGCCATGCAGGTGCTTGCGAAGAATTATTCCCATCTGCAATAAATACAATTGTTCCTGTTAGTCCCGGTTTGCTGGTAAATGCCATCCCCAGGCCCCAGGCCATCAGAACAGGAAAAACAATACCCCAGAATATTACCGATGGTTCACGAATTATCTCTTTAAAATGCGATATAAGAAGTAAATAAAATTGCCTCATGATTGCGGAAAATGGTTTATGATTCTGTTTCGTTCAGGTGGCGACCAGTTAATGTTGTAAATACATCGTCGAGTGTTGCCTTACGGTAGTTAAACTGATTAATACCAGCATTCAGGCTGTTAAGCAAATCAAATAAAGCAGGCATATCTTCCTGAATTTTTCGAACATACAACCTGCCGGTTAATGTTTCCGCATCCCACTTAATGCACATATTGGTATTGGGTTCGAGATTCCAGTTTTCAGGCGGTTTATTGTGGAGTGAAAAATCGACAATCTCATAAAAGTTATTGAGCCGGATTATTTCTTCCAGCGTTCCCTGGCTCAGTATTTTACCCTGATCCATAATCACTATTCTGTCGCATAAAACTTCGGCCTCTTCCATGTAATGTGTGGTAAGAATCAGGGAGGTATTGACAGCGTTTTTCAGATTTTTTAAAATGTTCCATATCTCGCGGCGGGCATTTGGGTCGAGTCCGGTAGTTGGTTCGTCGAGCAATAATATCTGAGGATTATTCAATAAAGCAATTCCCAGCGCCAGCCTTTGTCTTTGCCCACCGGAAAGATTAACAACATAAGCCTTTCGTTTTTCGTTAAGGCTGACAAGGTCCAATATTTCATTTACTTTCCTGGCACCCAACCCATAAAAACTGGCAAACAACATAGCCGTTTCAAAAGTGGTTAGCTTGTCAATAAATCTGGTTTCCTGAAGCGATAATCCAATGATATGGTGCAACTCTTCGTTGTGACCTTTCCATTTTTTCCCTTGCAGTATTATTTCGCCTTCATCAGGAAACTGAATACCCTCGATCATTTCGACCAGTGTTGTTTTACCTGCTCCATTGGGGCCCAGTAAGGCTATATACTCACCCTTCCCAACTTTCAGATCCACTCCGTCCACAGCTTTCACTGTTTTAAAATACTTTTTTACATTTTTAACTTCTAACATGGAGTTTCCAATAAGTGTAATTTCTGAAGCTACTGATTAGTTTTTAAAGCATTCAACAGTTCAAACAATACCTGATTAGCCAGAGAAGCATATTTCAGTGTACCCTCACGAATTTCTTTTTCTGTTTGTATATAAGGAGCATCCTGAAGTTCGCCGGAACAATTTTTAAGCATCCCTTCAATAGAAGCAGGTGTCATTTCCAGATGACATTGCATACCAATAACATGATTCCCGACAGCAAAAATCTGATTGGCACAAACCCCGGTTGAAGCGAGGAGTCTGGCTTTATCAGGCAAATCGAAAGTTTCCCCATGCCAGTGAAATACCATAGGCATTTTTGCTTCAATGCCAAGTACGGTATCTTCATACATATTAATCTTAAACCATCCTATTTCCTTCTGATCACCGGGATAAACCTTACATCCCAGCGCATTGGCAATCATTTGGGCACCTAAACAAACGCCAATAACAGTTTTTTGAGATTCAATGCATTTCCTTATAAATTCTTTTTCAGCTTTAAGCCATGGATGAGTGTTTTCGTCGTTTACACTCATGGGGCCGCCCATTACAATTAGCCAGTCTACATCTTCCAGTGCCGGAACCTTAGTTTCCTCATAAAACAAAGTATACGAAACACGGAATTTATTTCCAATGAGCCAGTCACCAATGGCAGCAGGGCTCTCAAATGGTACATGCTGAAAAATATGTGCCTTCATGGATTGAATTAATTATAAAATCCCTTTTGACCTTAGTTCGTTAAAGAAGCTAATCTCAAAGTTTTCCGATGGAGAGGGTGCAGGCGAAATAGCCATTTTCCCTTCGGGGTCAATTAAGAAATAGGTAGGTAAAGCCCTTATATCGTATTCTTTAAGTATCTCTGGCATATTCCCGTAATGAAGAAAAATCCAGGGTAACTGCTTCCCCTTTATAAATTTCTGAGATTCGTTAAAATTGTCGTCGGCAAGAATTGTGATTATATTGAGTTTATCCGAATGCTTTTGGTAAAGCTTCTTTATTTGTTCAAACTCGGTTATACAGGCATAGTTTTGCGTAGTACAGAACATCAGATAAGTGTATTTACCTTTAAAATCGTCCGGACTCCTGAGTTTACCCTGCTGATCATATAGATTGAATGATGGAGGAATATACCCTGTAAGAAGTCTGGTTACCTTATCACGGATTTGAAGCCCGATTTCCCTATGTATAGCTATATTCGTGGTATTAATCATCGAATCGAGTATAACAAGAAGTGAAGCCCTGGAAAAATCCATTCCATAAAAGCCATCATGCAATCCTTTAAGAATTACAAATTCCTTTAAAGAATCATTTGAAGTACATCGTCCTGAGATAATGTATTTTTAAGCTTTGTCAGACTTTTATCTACATTTATATCGTCATAAATAACCT
>JAAUTT010000568.1 GCA_012031335.1 Bacteroidales bacterium
CTTGTTTTTGGAGTGCGTATAAATAAACATCGCGTTCGATACCACTCAAACGGAAAAAGTCCTGATCCTCGAGGTACGAACCATCGCACCAGCGGTAAACTTCAACAGCTATGGCATTGTCTCCTGATTTCAGGTATTTGGTAATATTAAATTCGGCAGGCGTTTTACTATCTTCACTATAACCTACTTTTTCGCCATTTACCCACAAGTACATGGCTGAGTTAACGCCACCAAAATGCACAAACACATCTAATCCCTTCCAGGAAGCAGGAACTGTAAAGCTCCTTTTGTATGAACCTACCGGATTATATTTATGATCAATAAATGGCTGGTTCATTGGAAATGGGTATCTGATATTTACATAATGAGCATAGTCGTATCCATGCATCTGCAATCGCTTGGAACAGGAATATCATTCCATTTGCTTACATCAAAATTTTCCTTATAAAAATCTACAGGTCGTTTCTCGGGCTGATCAACCCAGTTAAATTTCCAGGTGCCATTGAGTGACTGATACCATGGAGATTTGGAATAATCATCTACCATAGCTGCCTTTTCGTTATCGTAAACCATAAAGGTAGCTCTTGCGGGCTCCTTATTTATAGCATTAATACTGGGATTTTCCCATTCGGCAGGTTGGGCCTGGATATTAGAAAAGGCTATTAAGAAACCTAATAAAAAAAATTAAATATACTTTCATCATCAGATACTTTTTTAAAATTATATGAATTCTCAAATATAACAAAGTTGTGGTGTAAAAAACAAAAAAAGGCAAGTGTGAAACCTAGTTGCTCACACTTGCCAAGTTCATTTATTCATTATTAGTAACCTGGATTCTGAACTAATTGGGTGTTTTTATTCATTTCATCTCTCATGATAGGAAAGAAATAACATTTTTTATCCCATGCTCTGGCATCGCCAGGAGTATCTTTAGGAGTAAAAATAGGATCGCCCCAGGTTGATCCATCAGGTTTTCTATATGCTGCAACTGCTTCGGAAGTTTCGTAACGAACATCTACAGCTCTGGTTTGGTGATATGCCTCAGGAGCAATAATCCACCGGCGTACATCCCAGAACCTTTGGTCTTCGAAAGCAAATTCGACTCTGCGTTCCTGACGGTAGGCCTTACGCAGGTCTTCTCCTGTAAGATTTGAAGGAAGATCGGGTTGGCCGGCACGTTTACGAATCATGTTAATGTATGTAATAGCTTCGGAATATTCACCAAGCTCGATACATGCTTCAGCATAGTTTAACAAAACTTCACCGTAGCGGATATGTTTAAAAGGAACATCCTGTTTCACATATTGCGGATCGATAGTTGGGTCATTCCATTTTCTTAAGTAATAACCAGTTTTACCACCATTCCAATCCTCTATTGGTCCTTCGCGGGTATCTAAACCAGCCTTAATCATTTTACCCGATAGGTCATAAACTCGGCCAACCTGAATGCGACTGAAAGGATCAATTTCAAGAGCATCAGAAGGACGGGTTCTCCACTGTACACCTTCGTAAAGAATGGTTGCATACAAACGGGCATCGCGACCTTCATAAGGGTTAGCTTTATGAGCAGGGTTTGCCCAGTTAAAAGAGGAACCATCTTTCATTTCATAATCATCAACCAAATCGCCAAGAGGAGTATTGTTACCCCAATTGTGATAGCCATTTGGTCCACTATAAAGAGCTGGGTTATAACCTGACCAACTTTCATCAGTTTTCGGAGAGAAGAACTGTAAAAGAATATCCTCCTCAGTGCCTTTTGAAGTAAAGAATTCAACAAAATTCTGTGCTACACTGTCGCCAGGAGCAGGATCTTTTTTGTATAAATCGTAAGTACCCAGATCGATAACCTTTTTCGCTGCATTTTTTGCTGCAAGCCAGCGTGCTGAAGCATCGCCACTTACGTAACCCAATAATTCGGGTTTTGAAAATCCACTGGTTACTCACTGTTTTTTGGGGATTATGCAAATCGGAAGCAGCATACAACAGCACTCTGGCTTTGGTTGCATAAGCAGCACCCTTTGTTATACGGCCGATATTTTTCGATTCATAGCTTTCGGGTAAAAAAAGAATTGCTGAATCTAACTGACCAACTACAAAATTAATACACTCTTCGTAAGTATTACGAGGCACTTCAAACTCATCATTTAACAAATAAGCTTTGGTAATAATAGGTACTCCACCATAAAGATTGGTCAGATAAAAATATGTCCAGGCACGCAGAAAATAAGCTTCACCTTTAAGACGGGGAACGATATTAGCATCATCGGTTTTAACTTCACCAATTTTATTGAAGAAAATATTGGTTCTTCTCACGTTTGAATAGAGAGGGCCCCAGCGATAATGCAATGTATGAGCAGTAGGGTCACCATTTCCCCAATCAACATCCCAACCTAATAAATCATCCGAAGTCATTAAGCTTTTGTTAAAATTGGTAACATCCCAGTCGGGAGTAAAGAAAGATTCGTCCGAATAATCGGAGAGGCGTTCGATTGCGAATGGAAAACCCAACGCATTTCTATACATGCTATTTACAAATGTCTCAACAAGATTTGGATCACTCCAAACTGCAGTTTCCGAATAATCTCCAAGAGGTTGTTTATTGAGAAAATCGTCCTTGTTTTCGCAGGAGAAACTCACAGCTACAATCAGCAATATCAAGAGTATATTTTATATTCTTTCTCATAGTTCTAAGTTTAGAAAGTTAATGTTAAACCAGCATTAATAACCTTTTGGAGTGGGTAAGATGTTCCTCCCTCAACTTCCGGATCGATTATTTTAGCTTTGTCTAAAGTAAACAGGTTTAATCCATTTACATATACACGCAGGCCTTCAATACCAAGGCTTCTGTTAATTTTCGAGGGAAGGTTATAACCTAGTTCGATGTTTTTCAAACGCAAATAATCAGTTTTTCTTAACCAGAATGTGTTGGATTGACTTCTCCAGTATTCCTCATCGCGGTTGAAGGTTCTTGGATAAGATGCATCGGTTGATTTTCGGGAGTCCAGCGGTTATCGGCAAAATCTTTATAATAATTACCAATTTCACCTGACTCTGCTGAAACGTATTGCTGAGCTCCGGTTGCACCCTGGAATAACATCGCCAGATCGAATTGCTTATATTGCAGATTCACAGATAAACCACCTGTAAAACGAGGCATGTTATTCTTTTCGGAACGTACCCTGTCTAAACCATCAATTACATCATCATTGTTAACATCCTTGAAGATAATGTCTCCAGGTTGAGCTCCTGCCCAATGCGGATAAGCATCAATAGCGGCCTGATCTTTGAATATTCCAATGGCTTCGTAATACATATTTCCGTCGGGATTATTGGGATCCGGTGGCATTGGCTTACCTGTTGATTGTTGATATTCCGGACGACCAGGTGTTTCATCCCAATAGATGATTTTGTTTTTGGAATAACTTCCGTTCACTGAAACATCATACTTGAAATCTCCAATCTGGTTGTGGTATCCAATAACTGCCTCGAAGCCTTTATTATCAACTTTACCAATATTTTCGGGAGGTAAGGTTAATCCGGTGGATGAAGGAACAGATGCATTTCTTTTTATTAGGATCTGAGTTCTGCGGTTATAGAAATAATCACCCGAGAAAGATAGTTTATTATTAAAGAAGAAAGCATCGAAACCTATATTTGCCTGATTGGCAACTTCCCAGGTAACATTTGGATTTGGGATTTTGGTCTCATTCAGCAATTTATTTTCAATCCCATTATATACATAGCTTCTGTTTGAAGTAAATCCATAGGAAGACAAATATTGGTATTCCGAAATACGGTCGTTACCAGTTTGTCCCCATGAACCACGAATTTTGAAGTCGTCGAAGAATGCCAGATTGTTTTTCCAGAAGTTTTCTTCGGAAACACGCCAGCCGGCTGAAATACCAGGGAAGAATCCGAATTGTTTTCCAGTAGCAAACATATAGGAACCATCGTATCTCCAAACAAATTCGAGCATATATTTCTGGCGCAGATCGTAGTTAACACGACCAAAATAGTTCATACGGGCGTTCTGTTTTGCATATCCATCGTTGGTCATGTATTGGTCGGACGCACCGGCAAAGAGTTGGTCAATAGCTCCTGAAATATAATTTTTACGGAAGGCGCTGAAAATATCTTCGGTTCCACTCTGTCTTTCGGTACCAGCCATAACTTTGATATTATGCTCACCCAATATTGTTTTTTCGTAGGTTGCATAGGCGTTTAAAGGTGACTTTTTGTCCGTCGCTCATTTCCTGGGTTAACTGCGGAGCATCCAGGCCTCTTTTACCTTTGG
>JAAUTT010000569.1 GCA_012031335.1 Bacteroidales bacterium
TCGAAAAATCGACCAACGACATTTTTTTATGATACCATTTTTTGTACATAAAACAATGAAGTGGTTTTGGGTATAATCCTGATCTGCAAGATTCTTAACATTAATAAATGCTTTCACAGTATCATCCTGGTCAATATTTAACATATTCTGAATTGCCCGGCCTTTGGAAGCTTTTGCACCTTCAGGAATATCATATACTTTAAGCCAGAAACATTTTCCCTTTTCAGTGAAAAATAAAATGTTATTGTGCATCGAAGCAGAGAACATGTGTGCCAAATAATCTTCATCACGTGTTGTGCTTCCACGGGACCCAACTCCTCCCCTGCTCTGTGTTCTAAATTCGGTAAGAGGTGTTCGTTTTATATAACCAAGATTGGAAATTGTAATAACCATTTCATCATCCGCATAGAAATCCTCAGGATTAAATTCCTCTGCATTTCTAACAATTTCTGTACGGCGTTCATCGCCGTATTTTTGTTTCAGGTCAAGGAGTTCATCTTTTATAATCTTCATTCGAAGTTGTTCATCGGCCAAAACCTCACGCAGATATTCAATCAATTTCATGAGCTCAGCATATTCTTCCTTTATCTTATCCCTCTCTAATCCAGTAAGTCTTTGAAGTCTCATTTCAAGAATTGCTTTAGCCTGAACTTCGGAAAGACTAAATTGCTGCATTAATCCCTCTTTGCTTCATCAGGATTTTTGGATCCTCTGATAAGTGCTATTACCTGATCGAGATGGTCAAGAGCAATTAATAAGCCTTCGAGGATATGTGCTTTCTTTTCAGCCTGATCAAGATCAAATTGAGTACGTTTGATAACTACTTCGTGCCGGTGTTGCACATAATAGTGGATCAACTGCTTTAGGTTTAATGTTTTTGGTCGGCCATTTACAAGGGCAATATTATTTACATTAAAAGCATTTTGAAGTTGGGTATACTTATAAAGGTTATTTAGAACAACATTGGCTTTTGCTTCCTTTTTAAGAATAATGATAATACGCATTCCAGTGCGGTCCGACTCATCATTGATATAGGAAATCCTTCCAGTTTTTTTCATTGATGAGGTCGGCAATTTTTTTAACAATTCCGCCTTATTCACCATATATGGAATTTCTGTAATGATAATTTTATCGCGACCGGAAGCTGTAACTTCAATTTCCGATTTCGTCTCGTCACTACAATTCTTCCTCTTCCTGTTTCAAAAGATTCTTTAACGCCTTGATATCCATATATTATAGCTCCAGTTGGAAAATCAGGAGCTTTAACATGTTTCATCAGTTCCTCAATGGTTATCTCGTTATTATCAATAAAAGCAATAATAGCATCAACAACTTCTCTGAGGTTATGGGGAGGCATATTTGTTGCCATACCAACTGCAATACCGGAAGTTCCGTTCAATAATAAATTTGGGATTTTTGCAGGCAGAACTTTGGGTTCTTCCAGAGAATCGTCGAAATTCAACTGGAAATCGACAGTGTTTTTGTCCAGATCGGCCAACATTTCCTCGGCAATTTTTCTTAACCGGGCTTCAGTATACCTCATTGCTGCAGGACTATCTCCATCAACTGACCCAAAGTTTCCCTGGCCATCAACCAAAGGGTATCGTAGGGACCATGGCTGGGCCATTCTAACCATCGCTTCGTAAACAGAGGAGTCGCCATGAGGATGGTATTTACCAAGCACCTCTCCTACTATTCTTGCTGATTTTTTATAAGGTCTGCTAGATGCCAATCCCAAATCGGACATACCGAACAAAACACGCCGGTGAACAGGCTTAAGTCCGTCTCTTACATCTGGTAATGCTCTTGAAACAATAACCGACATCGAGTAATCGATGTAGGCTGATTTCATTTCTTCTTCAATATTAATTCGGATAATACGTTCTTCTTCCATTATTAAAAATTTGTTATCGCCTAAAAATCAGGTATATACAAAATACCAAAAGATTACTAAAGTAGCTATTTTTTAACTTATTACGCTTATTTCGTAACTTAATTTATTAACATGGTAATGTTTAAAAATGCGAACTTTTTTGTTATTATATTTGTATTAGATTTGTATATAAGAAAACAATCATAGCTTCATATTTAATGAAAGGCATTTTATGGATGCAAAATATTCACAACGGATAAAGGACGTATTAAATTATAGTCGAGAGGAAGCTTTACGTTTAGGCCATAATACGATTTCGACAGAGCACCTGTTTTTGGGAATTCTGAGAGACGGAGAAGGAGATGCAATTGAGGTTTTGTTATCATTAGGAGCCGATCTTTACGAAATACGGAAAACGATAGAAAGCAGGATAAAGCCAGAAAAATATATCCCGGTTAGAGAAAATGAAAATATTCCATTATTAAAATCAGCTGACCGGGTGTTAAAATTAGTTCATCTGGAGGCCCGTTCTTTTAAATCGGAATTTGTAGACACAGGTCATTTGCTTCTTGCAATTTTGAAGGATGAAAAAGCGTATGTTACTCAAGTACTTAACGAATTAAATATTGATTATTTCACCGTGAAAGAAGAATTAGAAAGTTACGATATAGAATCACGATCGGATTTCCCCGGAGGAAATGATGATGATGATGATGATGCCCGTGGAGGCCAGTTTGGTCAAAATAAACCGGGTGGAAATGCTCCGCAACCAGGAAAATCAGGATCGGAAACTCCGGTGCTTGACAATTTTGGAGTTGATCTTACTAAAGCGGCCGAAGAAAACCGTTTAGATCCTATTGTGGGTCGGGAAAAGGAAATTGAAAGACTTGCACAGATTTTAAGTCGACGTAAAAAAAACAACCCGATACTTATTGGAGAGCCAGGTGTTGGTAAATCCGCAATTGTTGAAGGTTTAGCCCTGAGAATTATTCAAAGAAAAGTTTCAAGGGTTCTCTTTGGAAAACGGGTGGTTACGCTTGATTTGGCTTCTATTGTAGCAGGAACAAAATACCGTGGACAATTTGAAGAAAGAATGAAAGCCATTTTGAATGAATTGGCCAAAAACAATAATGTTATTCTTTTTATCGATGAAATTCATACCATTGTTGGGGCTGGAGGAGCTACAGGTTCACTGGATGCTGCCAATATGCTCAAACCGGCACTGGCACGGGGTGAAATTCAGTGTATTGGTGCCACAACGCTTGACGAATACAGGCAACATATAGAAAAAGACGGTGCGCTTGAACGCCGGTTCCAGAAAGTAATGGTTGAACCTACTTCGGCAGAAGAAACGATTGAGATTCTTAATAATATTAAGGAAAGGTATGAAGAACATCATAATGTTTTGTATACCAATGAAGCTATTCAGGCATGCGTTAAATTAACTGAAAGGTACATTTCGGACCGTCACCTTCCCGATAAAGCCATTGATGCACTTGATGAATCCGGATCTCGTGTTCATATTTCAAACATTGTAGTTCCAGAGAAAATCCTCGATCTTGAAAAGCAGATTGAAGAAGCCAAGAAAGAAAAAATAAAAGCTGTAAAGAATCAGAATTTCGAAAAAGCAGCCAGTTTCCGTGATAAAGAAAAAGAGTTACTGGAACGATTAGAAGATGAAAAGGTTAAATGGGAAAAGGAACTTGCTAAAAACCGTGTAACTGTTGATGAGGAAAAAGTTGCTGAAGTAGTAGCTATGATGACCGGTGTTCCTGTTCAAAGGATTGCTCAGGCTGAAGGGATAAGACTTTTAAAAATGCACGAAATTATTAAAGGAAGTGTTATTGGTCAGGATGAAGCTATTGAAAAGGTAGTAAAAAGCATTCAACGTAACAGAGCTGGTTTAAAGGATCCGAACAAGCCTATCGGAACATTTATTTTCCTTGGACCTACTGGTGTAGGGAAAACACAACTTGCAAAAGTACTTGCCAGATATCTTTTCGACAGTACAGAAAATCTCATTAGAATTGATATGAGCGAATACATGGAAAAATTCAGTGTATCGCGCCTTGTAGGAGCTCCTCCGGGTTATATCGGATATGAAGAAGGTGGTCAGCTTACTGAAAAAGTGAGAAGACGTCCTTATTCAGTGGTTTTACTTGATGAAATAGAGAAAGCTCACCCCGATGTTTTTCATATTCTTTTACAGGTACTCGACGAAGGTCAACTTACTGACAGTTTAGGACGAAGAGTTGATTTCAAGAATACCATTATAATAATGACTTCCAATATAGGAACCCGCCAGTTAAAAGATTTTGGCCAAGGTGTAGGTTTTAATACAACTGCCAAACAGTCGCAGAATAATGAGTATGCCAAGAGTGTAATTCAAAAATGCGCTGAAAAAGCTTTTGCTCCGGAAT
>JAAUTT010000570.1 GCA_012031335.1 Bacteroidales bacterium
AAGGGTTTATTCTCTGACGAAGAAAATGATGAAGTTTTTCTAGGAGACGTACCTAAGCCATCTCATAAAGATTGCGAAATTAATGTTCCAAAATTCTTAACAATTGCAGATTTACAAAATCAACAGTTCGGGGAACAAGAAAATAAGAAAGATGCACAAGGTTTACAGCCAAAAAACCTTTAACCATATCCATCACAAAAACAATCAACCCTGGTTTAAGTCCCAACACACGTATTGTATTGGTAGAACCGGCATTTTTACTCCCATGTTCTCTTACATCAACTCCATAAAACGTTTTCCCTATCCAAACTGCTGATGGTATTGAACCTAATAAATATGCTCCAACCACCATCAATACATCCACCGTCCAATTCATTAGTCCTACAGTGTTAATTCATTGTTAATAAATCGCAAATTTATGAATAAAAGTTACAAATAACAATAAAAAATCAATCATACTTAGTATAAAAAAATAAACTACCTCTTTTAAAGGTAGTTATTTAAATAATATTTCAAGGTCCTATTATGCTTTTTGAAGTCTTTCAACAAGTTTTGCTTGCTGATCTTTCATGCTTTAGGCAGATGATCGCCAAATTTAGCATAATGTTCATTTATCAATTCTAGTTCTTCATACCATTTTTCTTTTTCAACAGCAAGAAGCTCAGTCATATTTTTGTCCACACCACTTAAACCGGTTGTATCAATGGCGTCAGCAGTAGGAACAAAACCTATAGCTGTTTCAGTAGCTTTGGCTGTACCTTCTGTTCTTTCGAAAATCCATTTCAAAACACGGATATTATCGCCATAACCAGGCCATAAAAATTTGCCTTCGGCACTTTTACGGAACCAGTTTACATTGAAAATTGCAGGTAACTTAGATTTATCAGGTGCTGTTTCGCCTATTTTTACCCAATGACCGAAATAATCGCCCATATTATAACCGCAGAAAGGTAACATTGCAAACGGGTCGCGACGTACACCGGCTTTTAATCCTATAGCTGCTGCGGTAACTTCAGAACCAACAACTGATCCCATGAATACTCCGTGATTCCAGTCGAAAGACTGATATACCAATGGAACTGTACTTGGGCGGCGGCCACCAAACAATATTGCAGAAATCGGAACACCTGCCGGATTTTCCCATTCTTTGTCAATTGCAGGGCACTGATTTGCAGGAGCAGTAAAACGAGCATTAGGATGAGCTACAACTTTACATTTTTCAGCATCATAAACTTCATTGGTCCAGGTAATTGTACCTTCAGGCATATCGTAGCCAATACCTTCCCACCAGATATCTCCGTCAGGAGTTAATCCTGTATTGGTAAATATGGTATTCTTTTCAGCGGAAAGCATAGCATTCGGATTTGTTTCCATAGATGTGAAAGGAGCTACACCAAAGAAACCTGCTTCAGGGTTAATAGCATATAAACGGCCATCTTCCCCAAACTTCATCCAGGCAATATCATCACCAACAGTTTCTACTTTCCAACCTGGAATAGTAGGAATAAGCATTGCGAGGTTGGTTTTACCACAGGCACTTGGAAATGCAGCTGCAATATATTTTTTTACACCCTGCGGATTGGTAATACCCATTATAAGCATGTGTTCAGCTAACCAGCCTTGCTTTTTTGCCATATTGGAAGCAATACGCAAAGCAAAACATTTCTTTCCCAATAAGGCATTTCCACCATAACCGCTACCAAACGACCATATTTCGTTGGTATCAGGGAAATGGGATATGTATTTCTTTTCAATAGGTGCACATGGCCATTTAACATCTTTCTGGCCTGGTTCGAGTGGAGCGCCAACAGTATGAAGACAAGGAACAAATTCACCGTTTTCGCCTAAAACATCGAGAACAGCAGCACCCATACGGGTCATAACACGCATGTTAACAACTACGTAAGGAGAGTCAGTGATTTCGATACCAATATGAGCAATTTTCGAACCTAAAGGACCCATGCTGAAAGGAATTACGTACATGGTACGGCCTTTCATACATCCTTTATACATCTCACGCAAAGTGGCCTTCATCTCATTTGGATCAGCCCAATTGTTGGTCGGACCAGCATCTTCTTTTCTTTGCAGAACAAATATAAGTGCGGTCTTCCACGCGGGCAACATCGCTGGGATCACTTTGAAAATAATAACTTCCTGGGCGTTTCGATTCATTGAGCTTAATTGCCATTCCACTTTTCACCATTTCGTCAAGCAGGCGTTGGTTTTCCTGTTCCGAACCATCACAAAGGTAAACGCTTTCAGCCTGACACCAATCAGCCCATTCCTTCACCCATTGATTAAGTTTTTGATTTTTCGTCATAATTAAATAAATTTTATTATATCATTTGTTAATTTTATGTTAAAGAACATAAGGTCGTAAAAAAACCCAGCAAATATAAGCATTCATTTTAGAAAATTATATACTTAGGATAAATAATTGTTATAAAAATAACAATACCCTCAATGATACTTAATTATTGATATGCTTTCGCATTTTGGGTAAAAAATTCTTCTATTTTTAAAAGTTACAGGTATGGAAAAAACTTTATAAAAACAACAGTTAACAAGTTATAAAATCTGAAATTCTGTACGTCTGTTTTGAGCTCTGCCTTCATCTGTATCATTTTTAGCAACTGGTTGAGTTTCTCCGAAACCCTTTGCAGATAATCTATCAATTTCAATTCCATTCCTGGTAAGGAAATCGACCACAGCTTTTGCCCGGTTTTCTGAAAGAATCCGGTTATGTTCAGGAGTGCCCACGTTATCAGTATGACCTGAAATCTGAATTTTAACTTTGGGATTATCTTTCAGCAGTTTTAACAGATGTTCTAATTCAACAGCAGACTCAGGTTTCAATGTAAATTTATCTGTATCGAAAAATATATTTCGCATAATAGATTTTTCTCCGCTTCTTATAGGTTTCATTGGAACATCTATTAGGTAAGGTTCTACGAAATCTGAATGAGTCAGGGTAAAGTTTTCCGAAAAGAAGAGATAACCTGGTGCATTTGCATTGAGTGCATAATCCCGGCCCGAGGGAATACTTATAATAAAAGTGCCATCGGAAGATTGTGAATAAGATTGCATCACTGTGGCTGCGGTATGAAGATCGATGAGTTCGAATTTCGCTTTCAATGGTCTTTTTGTCTCTGCATCGTAAACAATACCTTTCATATAGGAAACTGGCTTAGGCCGGACTTCATTATACAATTCAAATTCATATATATCCCTTCCTCCAAACCCGCCTTCCCTGGTAGAAGAATAATAGGCCATATTGCCCTTGGCATTAACAATTAGTCCTTCCTCATTAAAATGAGTGTTAATCGGATATCCCAAATTTTTGGGACTACTCCATCCTCCTTTGGTTTTTTTCGTGATAAAAACAAGTCGAATCGGCCCAGACCAGTTAATCCGGTTGAAGAAAAATACAAGCTTTCATTATCCGAATGGATAAAAGGAGATTGCTCCTCCCCTGCCGTATTGATTGAATCTCCCAGATTTATAGGTTCACTCCATTGTCCGTCGGGTTGCATTGTAGCTTGCCACAAATCTAATCCTCCCTTACCTCCGGGTCGATTACTTGAAAAGTAAAGCGTTCTACCGTCGGGAGAAAGTGAGGGTTGAGTTTCTTTGTATTTGGAATTTACAGGCGATCCGATATTTTGAGGTACAGACCATTGCTGACCATTCCATTTCGAGTAATATATATCACATAATCCGTATCCATCTCTTCTGTTACAGGCTGTAAAATAAATTTCTCTGCCATCGGCCGAAAGTGTCTGAGCACCTTCATTATCCGGGGTATTTAATGGAGGTCCGGCATTTTTAGCTGCCACCCAACCAGCACTATCATATACAGAAACATAAAAATCTTCTTGTCGGTTTCCATATACAACCTGATTTTGAGGATCTTTTGGCAAAAGCAGTGTGAATACAAAAAGTTTGTTCATCAACACTAATACTTGGCCAATACTGGTCGTGTTCATTGTTAATGGCACTTCCCATATTCTTAGGGTTAAATGGAACAGGATGATTCACAAGGTAAATTGCATAATCGCAGTTGGATATGCCGGCTAGGGCAGTTCTCCTGCTTTTCTCCGAAATAGTTGAGTAATTCAGGTACTTGCTGTAATTTTCTTTGGATTCTGTATAATTTCCGCTTATATACTCGAGTTCAGCCAGATTAAGATAAACTCCGGGAAAAAAATCAGGATTAACTTCAATGCTTTTTTTATAGGTTTTAATTGCTTCTTCAAATTCCCTCATATCCATGTAAACTTCTGCAAGCGA
>JAAUTT010000571.1 GCA_012031335.1 Bacteroidales bacterium
GTGAGCAGCACAGCACCATCAGCGTAATATATTTTAAACTTTTCATATTCTTAGTATTATAATTTTAATTAAAATTTAACTTCTACACCAAAGGTATAAGTCGATATAAGGGGATAGCTGTTCTGAACACTTTCGGGCGACTCAGGATCCATACCAATAGGCATTTTACTTGAGGTAAATATATTGTTCCCGTTTGCATAAACCCTTAGACCTGATATATTCTTTTCGCCGAGCCATTCTTTAGGTAGAGTATAACCTATCTGAATATTCTTAAGGCGGAAGTATGCAGCACTCACCTGCCAGAAACTGGATGCCTGGGTGTTATTCGAATGCTGGTTGATTGAAAGCCGCGGATAAGCAGCATTGGGGTTCGGATTTGCCTCGTTCCAACGATCGAGATGCTGAACAAGCACAGTTGAAGCATTGGCAAAAGGATAAGCCAGCCAGCCGGAGACGTAACCGTCACGTTTTCCAACCCCCTGAAGAAACATTGAAAAATCAAATCCTTTCCAGGAAGTAAAAATATCGAATGAAAAGTTATACCGCGGAATCGGATTACCAAGCACAACACGGTCATCACCAGTCATCTTGCTATCTCCTGCATCGGGTTTACCATCACCATCGGTATCCACCGTAAGCTGATCTATATACCGGATATCGCCACCCTGCAGTTTGCCCCATTGAACTACCGTATGGGCCCTGGCTTCAGTAAAGGAGGAGAAATACCCATCGGCAACATATCCATATAATGCATCAATAGGCTGACCTACCATCTTCACATGAACGCCACTCACCTGAGGACCTAAACCGCCCAGGTTTGTAATTTTATTCTGAACATCCGAAAGGATACCAGTAACTTTATAGTAAAAATCGCCATGGGTATTGTTATGAGAAACAGAAAAGATCCCCATCCTTATTCTCCACTGAGCCGGCATTTTGTTTCGGGGAGTTTGCATAACCCATAACACCGGGAATAGCAATATTTAATAATATATCGCGCGTATCCTTCTTGTACCAGTCGAACGTAACATCCAGTTTGCCTTTTAAAAGAAACCAAGATCGATACCGAAATCGAGCATTCGGGTCGATTCCCAGGTTATATTATTTAAGGCAAAGTTCACCGGAGCATAACCAGGGTTAAGAACCCCACCAAATACAGTATATTGATTGGTAGCGACATTCAAAGCAAAAGGGTAGTTCGAGCCCAAACCCGACTGGTTACCAAGCTCGCCCCACGAAGCACGCAGCTTACCATTATTCAGCCATGGAAGATCATTCATAAAACCTTCGGAAGAGAAACGCCATGCTCCTGAGAAAGAAGGAAACAACCCCCATTTATATCCGTTGGCAAATCTTGAAGAACCATCGTAACGGATATTAGCTTCGAATAAATATTTACTTGCATAGGCATAATTAACACGGCCGAAATAAGACATCAGCGCCCATTCGTTGGAATAACCTCCGTTAGTCATAGCGGTTGGATCGTAAGCGTTAATTTCTTCGAACTGCTGGAAATTATTAACCTGACGATAAGCGCTCATGCTGTTGTAAAAATTTGTGAGGTATTGAAATCCGCCTAATAGACTGATATCATTTTTACCTAAAGCTTTGGTATAATTCACCAGGATATTGATGTCATCTTCCCTGGTCCTGTCTCTTTGTTCATTCAGTGTGGCGTAAGTGCCAAAACTGCTTACCGATGAGCGTATTACCTGGCCTGTTTTGTAATCGATAACATCAGTGGTTTTATTGACGTCCTTGTAATTCGACAGGTTTATTTTCGGCACATACGACAAATCAATTCTCATACCCTCAAACGGAGTAATAGTTGCACTTAGCTTTGCTATGGCTTCCTGGTAATTTTCGTAGCGCATACTGAGCGCATCATAAATATGCTGCATGGAAGTAGGAGTACCTGCATAATTTGTTCCCCAAACACCATTGGAATAACGTGACTGATAAACAGCAGGCTGACGCATTAAACCTTCTATAACCGTGCCCGGAGCAGCATCGTCAACATCTGTGTTGCGAACTGATAAATCAAATCCGAATTCTAAAAATTTGTTCAGAATATAACTGTTATTCGACCTTATTCCATAACGTTTGTAAAGCGAATTGGGAATATGAGCATCCTGCCATGTATAATTAAGTGAAGTACTCGACCGGAATTTTTCATTTCCTAAGGAAAAACCAAGGTAATGCTGTGTTTGGTTCGCTTTCTCCTTGTAAGTTTCTCTAAACATATCGGAGTTGGGATAAGCATCGCGGTCGGTTGCATTCTTCCATTCTTCAATTTTAGCTGCTCCGTAAAATGCTCCTCCAGGCACACCGGCATCATTTCTGAGGTCGTTGGCATTGGCTTCATCATACAGGCTCATATAATCCCATGCAGAAGCGTTTTTAGGAATTTCCAGGGGTGTGGAAAACCCATAAGAACCTTTGTAAACCACGCTTGTTTTTTCGGATTTTCCACGCTTGGTTGTAATTAAAATTACACCATTTGCAGCACGCGATCCATAAATGGAAGCTGAAGCAGCATCTTTAAGAATAGAAATATTTTCGATATCGTTCGGATCAACAGCGTCAACCGATGAGGCTACGCCATCCACCAACACCAGCGGGTTATTATCGTTCAATGTTCCAATACCACGAACCCGGATAGAAGTCCCTTCTTTACCGGGTTTACCGCTGTTGGATGTTACCAAAACACCTGGAGCCATCCCTTGTAATGCCTGCGAGGTCTGAATGGTGCTTCTCTTTGCAATTGCATCACCTTTCAACGTTTCGATCGAACCGGTCAGATTTACTTTCTTTGATTACCATAACCTACCACAACTATCTCTTCCAGCGATTTAACATCCGAAATCATTTTAATGTTAACCGACTCCATACTTGTCACATCAGCCTTTTCAGTCAAATAGCCTATAAATGAAAATACCAGAATATTGTTCTGAGGCGGTACACTAATTTCAAACTTTCCATTGACATCCGTAACAACCCCCAGGGTTGTTCCTTCCACCAAAACATTAACCCCCGGTAAGGGCTCTCCGGCGCCGTCAAGAACGGTACCTGTCACAACCTTTGTCTGCCCGTATCCACATATACTTATGGAAAGCAGAAACAATACCAATAAATGTTTCATAAAATTGATTTTAAAATAGTTAGTCAAAATAATATTTGTCATTTTTATAGTTAATAAATTCCTATTTCAAAAAATGGATGGCAATACATTTTCAGATGATGGCTCCATAGAAAATTTATAATTTCGCTTGTTACTACCGGTCTTTGAAGCCTGATATGCTGAATGGTCTGATAGTTTCCGGTGGTAGCATGTAGCAGGTTTCCGTTTCCGTCGGTTATCTTATAATTTTGAATACAAAAAGGCATCACATCTTCAGGATGGCCCATTTGGGTAGATTCCATGGGATGATCATAATCTGTATCGAAATACAGGATTATATTTTCGATAGTTTTAGGCTCCTCCCATTCCAGCGTTATAACCGGATTTGTATCGTTCCAGTCGGCCACCCATGCATTCGGACGGATGTATGGCCTTACATATCCGTTTATTAAGTTCTCCTTATTAAACAGAGCAATACTCGGATTTATCTTCATGCCAATGTTCTGACCCTTTGGCCGGCGTTCGGGACACCAGAACTCAAACGATTCAAAACCGCTGCTATCAGGCGGCATTTGTTTGCCATGATTATTTACCGCGGGATTGGTTCTGTTAAACACAGATACAATACCGGTCACAAGCTTTTCACTGCACTTTATTTCAACTTCGGGATTCCTGTTGAAAATAAAGAAGCCATACTGATTGCTTTTCAGGGAATTTTTAAACCGGATGGTCTTGCCATTTATACCCTTTTCAAGCGGAACAAATTGTTTTTCAAGAAGTATATCCGGAGTATAGTTTTGTTCCTTTGAACTGCAACGTAAATCGACTTCCAGCATGGTATCTTCTGCTGCATTAGCAGAAATTTCAATTGTATACTCAATGTTTTTGCTCAGCGGAAGCAGTTGACCGGCTGCTATTACGAGTTTTAACCAGGGCCCGTCGAATGGGATAGTATCCAAAACCAACTCGCTCGACACCCCGATGCGTGCCAGTGAAGCCATATTTTTACTGTTGTCGGCCGGTATTCCCGGAATACTTTGCCCTGCAATACTTAAAGCCTGCTGTAAAAATTTTATCTTTTCTTCACCTGCCAGTTCCCTGGGTTTATATCCATTGCGGATACACAGGGCAGCAGCCATTCCGATAGCTTGTCCGCCATGACGCCGCC
>JAAUTT010000572.1 GCA_012031335.1 Bacteroidales bacterium
AGGAAGGTTATAATGTAAAACAGGATTTTTTGAAACAGCATCCAGAATGTTAAATAAAGGAACTCCCATTTTTAAGGCCCTCTTAACAAGCAAATTTATATGCCCTTTTAATAAATCATCAGCATGCAGGTCATCTGAACATAACATCACCATCGTAGGGTGCGAATTCAATAAAGAATATAGAGACTGGAAATTTTTAGCAGAACTGCCTTCTCTGATTAAAATTTTCATTCCGTACGAAATTTTTTCCAAAGCCTCTTCCAGCAAAAACATTCATGATCAGTAGAAATACCAGCCGATGCATATCTCTCCAACTCGAATCCTCTAATTCCAGGAGCGTGTCCGTCAATTTTTTTCCCATACTCAATAGCTACATTGCATTTGGCTATTACTTCCGGGTCCCTGTTGATAACACCCGGAAAATTCATCATTTCCCCTAAAGCTACTATCTCCTTCCATTTTAACATTTCCTCAACTTCGGATACCCCAATCGAAGCTCCAGCAGTTTCAAAAGAAGTTGCAGGAACACATGAAGGAACCGTCCAGAAAAACTTTAACAAACAATTTTCAGCATTCTTAATCATGAACTTCACTCCTTCAACACCACTCACATTAGCTATTTCATGAGGATTCCGATACGGTACGCAATGGTACCATGACAACAGACAATCTTTGAAAAATTCTGTGGAGTAAGCAATGAACTCTCAATATGTATATGCGCATCAATAAATCCAGGAACAATATACCTGTCAAAACATTCTTCGACTTTTACAATAGAATCAATCCGATCATTTGAGATATGTAATTCAGCCGGGTAAACATTTCGATTGTGAATATCTACCAGGTTTCCTTTTACAATTGAATTCATATTCCTTTTTGTTGTAAACCGTTCAAACAAAACAATTATGTGTTCCAAAAATAATTGTTCCACGTGGAACATTCCCAAATTGTTCCACGTGGAACAATTATCTTCCTAAATGAACTAACAGAACATTAATATCGGAGGGCGTAATACCTGAAATTCTTGACGCTTGTCCGATAGATTCAGGCTTAAGACGACTTAGTTTTTGCCTGGCTTCAGTGGATAAAGAAGATAGTTTACGATAATCAAACTCATTGTGTATTTTAATTGTTTCGAGTCTTTTAAGTTTATCTGCTATGACTCTCTCTCTATCAATATAACCAGTATATTTAATAAGAATTTCAGCTTCTTCAATGGCTTCAGATAATAATTCCGGGTTTTCGTCATCAGCAAAAAGGATATTGAGCGACTGTAATAGCTTATCTATAGATATTTGAGGTCGTGTTAGTATGTCAAAAGCTTTTGTGCTTTGTTTTATAGGAGTTGTACCATTTTCATTTAAAAATTCATTTATCTCAATGGGTGTAACACTTTTTGTTTTTAATGTTTCTATAATCTCCCGTGTTTTATTCTTTTTGATATCCAGAATTCTCATCCTTTCATCAGAGGCCAAATGAAATTGGTGGGACAATGGAGTCAGTCTTGAATCGGCGTCATCCTGTCGCAAAAGAGTTCTATATTCGGCTCTTGAAGTAAACATTCTATAAGGTTCATCTACACCCTTTGTAATAAGGTCATCTATTAAAACACCTATATAGGCCTGATTTCTTAAAAGTACAAAAGGTTCTCTACCTGTTATTCTTAATACCGCATTTATACCCGCCATCAATCCTTGGCCAGCTGCTTCTTCATAACCAGTTGTTCCATTAATTTGTCCTGCAAAATACAAATTATTGACATTTTTTGTTTCTAGTGTGGCTTTTAACTGTGTAGGAGGATAATAATCGTACTCTATAGCATAGCCAGGTCTAAATATTTTTACATTTTCGAGACCTTTAATTTTTCTTAAAGCTTCATATTGAATTTGCCAGGGTAAAGAGGAAGAAAATCCATTCAAATAATATTCATTGGTACTAACGCCCTCTGGTTCTAAAAACAATTGATGAGAATCCTTGCTTGCAAAAGTAACAATCTTATCTTCTATACTTGGGCAATATCGTGGACCGATTCCTTTAATTCTTCCCGTATATAAGGGCGATTCCTTAAAACCCCTTTCCAGAATCCTGTGAACTTCGGTATTTGTATAGGTTATAAAACAAGGCATCAAAACAGGATTGTTCTTTACATGAGGTAAAAAGGAAAACTTGCCTCCATTTTCCTCCCCATACTGCGGTTCTAATAAAGAGAAATCAACAGACCGACCGTCTATCCTTGCCGGTGTACCTGTTTTCATTCTTCCAACCTCAAAACCACATTCAGCTAATTGTTCAGAAATGCCTTTTGAGGAAGGTTCAGAAATTCTACCTCCTTCAGAAGTAGTTTTTCCTACATGAATAATACCATTTATAAATGTACCATTTGTTAATACAACCGTTTTTGCAGAAATTTTTACACCAAGCTTTGTAATAACTCCTTCTACAGAATTATTATTAATGATTAAAGAAACAACTGTATCCTGCCATAAATCCAAGTTTGGTAATGTTTCAAGGTATTCTCTCCATTTCAATGAGAATTGAATACGATCGCACTGAGCTCTAGGACTCCACATAGCAGGACCCTTGGAACGATTTAACATCCGAAATTGAATGGTAGTCAAATCTGAAACAATCCCCGAATAACCTCCAAGTGCATCAATTTCCCGGATAATTTGACCTTTAGCAATACCACCCATTGCCGGATTACATGACATTTGTGCAAATTTTGTCATGTCCATAGTAATCAATAAAGTCTTAGCCCCCATTATAGCGGCAGCGGCAGCAGCTTCACAACCTGCGTGACCACCTCCAACAACTACAACATCATATTTTAAAATCATTTTTTATATCCCCAATTCCTTTAAATGATAATCTTCTAAACTTCTCATGTGATTCCTTTCATTCTCATTAGAATCATTAAATCCCAGTAAATGTAATACACCATGAACCATGATCCGATTTAATTCTGCTGTAATGATACATTAAAAATGCAGGAATTGTCAGCAACACGTTCTATACTCATATAAATATCACCATTTATAACATTCCCTTCGTTATAATTAAAGGTAATAACATCAGTATAATAAAAGTGTTTTAAATAGGATTTATTTATTTCCAATAATTGTTCATCGGAACAAAATATAATAGAAATACTCCCAGGAATTTTTCCATAGGAGTTAATTACATTTTTTAACCAGGTAGAAGTTTTGCGCTTATTACGGAAATTAAATTTGTCTGTCTCAGAAAAAAATCTAATGGCCAACGCTAGATTTTAAAAGTTAATTCAACTTTACTTCCATTATCGAGAAATGAAATTTTATCCGATAGTTTTCCATAAGAAAAACTCCTCTACCATTAATATTTTCAATATTCTCAGGTGCAGTAGGGTCAGGTATACTTTGATAATCAAATCCAGGCCCTTGATCTTTTACCGATATCCTGAGTTCATTGTCTTCAATTAAACAATTAATATAAACAACTTTTTCTTCATCTAATTTATTCCCATGCATTATAGCATTATTAGCAGCTTCTAACGTTGCAATTAATACATTACCATAAATTTCAGACGAAAGGCTAATCTCTGCTGATATCTCATCAATCAGTTTCTCAACAACCCTTAAATTATCAATTCGAGAGGAAATATTTAATGTCTTTTCCATCATTTGATTTTTCCGCATTATACAGTTTTATTCGAAATTTGTTTCAAATGCGCCCTAAAATTAAGCAAAATTAATCATTTCTCGTCCAATAACCGCTAGTTTTTTAATAACCACATTTCTGGATTGAGCTTACTTGACTCTTCCCAAATTTCAAGGTGCAAAACAGAAGTTTTTGAATTAGATTCACTATACAAAGAACCTAGTTCCTGTTTAGCTTTAATTTTATCGCCGGGCTTTACATAAACAGTTGCAAGATTTTGATATAAGGTAAGGTATTCGCCATGACGAACTATTACAGTGTAGTTAGCACCCAGAAATGAAAAAACCTTCTTTACCTCACCTTCGAAAATAGAAAAAACTTTAGCATTGGAATAAGTACTAATATCAACTCCATTATTCTGAACAATAACACCCTTTAAAACCGGATGATGCTGCTCTCCGAAAGGATTAACAATTACACCCTTTTCGGTAGGCCAAGGAAGCCGACCTCGGTTATCTTTAAAATTTCCGGAAATAAGACGGTTTTCTTCACGCAATTTAGGGACTTCATTTCGTTTTCTTTCTATTTCATTTTTTACAACCAATTCCATTTCCTTTTGTAATTTATGCAGCTAATTTTAATCTTTCTTGCTT
>JAAUTT010000573.1 GCA_012031335.1 Bacteroidales bacterium
CCTCTTTTATCATTATTTTCATTAGCAACTTAATCTTACCTTAAAGAAACACGATATTCGGGTTTTCGGACCATGAACCTGGTAAATATTTACATAGTTTCTGCTAAAACAATACTTCCCGAATAGTTCCCTGTAAAATATTCTACAACCTATTAATCAGATTATTGGGTTTAGTAACTGATTTAACTTTTTAGCAATGTTGAAACTGATTCCTAAGAAACTGGCAATGTTGGTTAAGTTGAATTGTGAAGATGACCTGGTACTACTGAAATTGTGAAAAAATCTGTATCTCTTCAAGAATGATCAGAACCAGCTTTATGAAAAGTTATTGACAGCTAAAACTTACTATTATTATAAGTTCTGAACCTTGCCATTCTGTTCTAATTTTGAATATATGATAGTCTCATCCTAAGATCACTTAACTATAATTTTCCATTTATTGAAATGGACTTCAAAACGGATTTGTTTAGACACTTTAATGATAAGCCTGCTCTGCTCGATTAAAAAGGAATAGGCGTAAACATCTGTTTTGTTTAAAAATCATTGGAAATTAAATTGGAAGCCCTCTTTACAAAATCCTAACAATAGCCACAATTATTACTAATAATTGATGCCTATGTTAGCCGCACAAAATATTATCTATGAAACCTAAATTCTACGCAGTTTTAATGGCATTTTTTCTTACAGGCATTATTAATGCCCAGGTTAAAACATTCCAAAAACAGGAAATTATGGTGCCCATGCGCGATGGTATCAAACTGGCAACCGATGTTTATTTTCCTGAAGATTATGCTCAATCGAAAAAGAATAAATACCCGGTTATTCTGCACCGTACTCCTTACAATAAAGAAGTAAACCCAACAACTGCCGTTGAGCTTTTTTGCAAAAACGGGTATGTGGTAATATTTCAGGATTGCCGTGGCCGCTATAAATCGGAAGGTAAATTTACCAAGTATGTTAATGAACCAGAAGATGGATACGACGCCGTTGAATGGATTGCCCGCCAACCCTGGTGCAATGGAAAAATTGGCATGCGTGGTGGTTCCTACCTGGCCCAATGTACAGGCATCGGCTGCCAAACTCAACCCACCGCATCTTTCAACCATTATTCTTACCGTAGGAGGTACCTCGAACGGCTGGAACCATGCGATACTAAATCATGGTGCTTTTTGCCAGAAGCAGCTCACCTGGGCTTTCTCCAACCTAGCTAAAGAAACAAGCGATTCGGTAGTGAAGAAAATGATGAAAAGCGAATACGTAGGCGACTGGTTTCAGGCATTACCGCTCAAAAGAGGATTAAACCCGCTTTCGGCCAATCCCGAGATAGAAGACTATATTTTTGAAATGCTGGAACACCCGAGCTACGACAATTACTGGAAACAGATGGGCGTTAACTGGATGGAATACTATCCGCAAACAGCCGACATTCCTATGATTCATGTATCGGGGTGGTACGATAATTATTGCCAGACCGCAATAGACAATTACATGGGTTTAAGCACCATCAAAAAAATCGCCGGTAAGATTAATGCTCGGGCCTTGGATGCATGGCACTTTCGACAAATCGTATTCGGGCGATGTCGATTTCGGGACTGCATCCACCATGCCCGATTACAACCTCGATTGGCATCTGCGCTGGTACGATCATTTCCTGAAAGGCTAAAAAATGGAGTTGAGAGCGATCCGGCCGTGAAAGTATTTGTTATGGGAACCGGCGATGGACATAAGGATGCCAGCGGCCGCTTATTCCACGGGGGCTACTGGGTAACATCGTCCAAATGGCCGTTACCGGGTACTCAGTATATTAATTATTACCTGCACGAAAATGGATTGTTAAGTCCGGCCATGCCAGATAAAAACGAAAAGTCTGTTTCCTATATTTACGATCCCGAAAACCGGTACCTACCATCGGAGGAGCCATGGCATCTACAGAGCCATTATGGGCTGGCGGAGCATACGACCAACGTGAAAACCTTATAACGGCGATCCCAAAAAAGGTTTCTACGGTTCCAAACCCCCTTATCTCCCGCTAAAAGCAAGAAAAGATGTGATGGTTTACCAAACTCCGGTACTCGAAAAGGACATTCAGATAATAGGGCCTATAGTGGTAAAACTAAGTGCTTCGTCCGATTGCCCCGACACTGATTTTACTGCCAAACTCGTAGATGTTTACCCACCCTCAAATGATTTTCCGCAAGGTTTCGAAATGAATATTACCGATGGTATTATCAGGGCCCGTTATCGAAACTCCCCGGAAAAGCCAGAACTAATGGAGCCAGGAAAAGTATATGAAATTACCATAGAGCCTTTCTCAACGGCCAATGTATTTAAAAAAGGGCACCGGATCCGTTTGGATATTTCGAGTTCCAACTTTCCTAATATGGATGTAAACCCCAATACCGGAGACTTTACCGGAAACAGCAATGTTGTGCGCAAAGCATTGAACACAATTTTTCATGCCGAAGGAAATCCATCATATGCGATTTGCCAATTGTAGAAAAACAGGAATAATGTTGCAATATATCAAGCAGTTTCCTGAAGGCAACAACCTGAACGGAACCGAAAGAAACGAATTTAACCAGACCATACACCCCAGTTGCAGGATTTACAAAAGCAGCATTGGGGAATATGTGGACCTGTTTGCAAATACCACGATGTTTGAATCGTCAATCGACGATTACAGTTATATGGCTGGTAACGGGCAGGTAATTTATTCATCCATTGGTAAATTCTGCAGTATTGCCAACCAGGTAGTAATAAACCCGGGCAACCACCCTCAATGGCGGGTTACCCAGCACCACATGACCTATCGCCGTAAAAGCTATGGTTTAGATACAGTAGACGACGAAGAATTTTTCAACTGGCGCAGGGAAAACTCCTGCACCATAGGACACGATGTATGGATTGGACATGGTGCCATTATCCTGCCGGGTGTAAAAATAGGAACAGGAGCGATTATAGGCTCTGCGGCTGTTGTTACAAAAGACGTACCCGATTATGGCATTGCTGTGGGAGTGGCTGCAAGGGTAATTAAAAAACGTTTCAGCGATGATGTTATCAGCAAACTGCTAAAATCGGAATGGTGGAACTGGGACAGGGCCACACTCGAAGAAAGATATAAAGACCTGTTTGAAATCAATTTATTTATTGAAAAATACTGTTAACGATATGATTAGGAAAATAATTGCTTTAATTTTTACTTTACTAATTTTTGCTGCATGCAACAATAGCAGTAACAAAACCGAAGTTAAGGAGCTTGTGTTTGCCGTGATACCGAGCGACGATATGGTGCAAACCATCAAATACACGGAGAATTTCAGTAAATACCTGGAGAAAGAGCTTAATATACCTGTAAGATTCTTTACTGCAACCGATTATACTGCTGTGATAGAAGCCATGCGTACGAACAAATGCCATGTTTGCATTCTTGGACCGTTTTCTTACATTCTGGCATCACAAAAAGCCGGGCAGACGAAGCTTATTGATGACAATGGGGCTCAGAAGTGGTGATTATATTCATACAGAAGCTATTTATTAACCAATAAAACTACTGCCATCAGAAGTATTGACGATATGGTAAGGAATGCTTCGCAACTAGACCTGACATTTTCCGATCCGGCCTCTACATCGGGCCACCTTATTCCCAGAGGATACCTCCATAAACTAGGACTAAGCCCGGAAAAGAGCTTTGCAAGTATGAACTTCGCCTCAAGTCATGCAGCATCAATACTCTCTGTGTATACCGGCAAGTCCGACATAGGCACATCAAGTTCCGAATCGTATAACAGACTTATGGCAAATGGGAAAGTGGATAGTACAAAATTTGTGATCTTATGGAAATCGGATCCTATCCTTACCGACCCATTTTGTGTGAAAAACACATTGCCCACAGAACTGAAAGAAAAAATACGAATAGCTTTCCTGGAAATGCCTGTTAAAGACAAAGAAGCATTCGATCAATACATTCAATACACTTATAAAGGCGATAGGATGAAGGATTCGCTTATCCTGAGAGCTGTTTCCGATTCATCATTCAATTCGCTCCGGGAAATTGCCCGTTCGGTTAAATCGTTAAATATTAAGTAATATGAAGATGAAATTAATTGCTCTGTTAACCATTATATTTAGCATTTCGCTACTGACGGCTTGTAAAAGCGGGAAAGATAATGCTTACGATAAAAATTGTGATTGGTTTTTCGGGAGGCGATGATCCAACCGAACGCCTCAATAGTGTTAACAGTCTGAAGCCCTATTTTGAAAAGGCATTTGGGGTTAAAAGGGTCGAA
>JAAUTT010000574.1 GCA_012031335.1 Bacteroidales bacterium
ATAAAAATGGTAAAGTCATAAAATTTGCAGGAATAGCCGACGATATTACTGAACGTAAAAAATATGAGTCGGAAATAAGGGAAAGTGAGGAAAAATTCCGGAAAGCCTTTGTTACCAGCCCCGATGCTATCAATATTAACCGGTTGCATGATGGTTTATATGTTTCGGTAAATGAAGGTTTTACCCGCTTAACCGGTTATACTGCAGAGGATACTATAGGCAAAACATCGGCCGATATAAATATCTGGTACGATTTAAACGACCGCAAAAGATTGGTCGATGGCCTTAAAAAGGAAAATCAGGTATCTAACCTCGAAGCTCGTTTTGTTACAAAATCGGGGACAGTTATTTATGGGTTGATGTCGGCTACGCTTATCGACTTGCAGGGTGTCCCTCACATCATAAGTATATCTCGCGAAATAAACGACAGGGTTCAGCAGGAACAACTTATGAAAGATCATATTCTGACTTTAACCCTGCCATCGGATGATGCTTCGGATGTTTCCTTCACAACATTGTTCAACCTCGAAAACATTCAAAAAATTCAAGACACTTTTGCCGATGCTTTTGAGGTGGCTTCGATTATTACCAAACCCGATGGCACTCCTCTCACCCGTCCCAGCAACTTTTGCAAGTTATGTAAGGACATCATCAGGCAAACCGAAACAGGAATGAAAAACTGCATGCACTCCGATGCCGTAATTGGGCGGCAAAATACCGGCGGCCCAGTGATCATGCCTTGTCTGAGCGGCGGATTAACCGATGCCGGCGCAAGTATTACAGTGGGCGGAAAGCATATAGCAAACTGGCTGATCGGTCAGGTTAGAAGCGAAGAAACTGTATCAATAAGATAATCGATTATGCAGATGTGATTGGCGCTGATAAAGAAGACTTTAAGGATGCACTGCTCGCAACTCCGGTAATGAGTAAGGAGAAATTTGAAAAAATCGCCAATGTTTTATTCCTGCTTGCCAATGAATTATCGGTAAAAGCATATCAGAATATTCAACAGGCAAGGTTTATCTCCAAACTTAGTCTGGCTGAAGAAGAACTGATTAAAAATGAAAGGAAGCTGATTGAACAAAATGAGGAATACCTGGCACTAAACGAAGAACTAACCGAATCGAACCAGAGAATAGCTCAAATTAACTGTGAGCTGTTAACTGCCAAAGTGAAAGCTGAAGAAAGCGACAAACTCAAATCGGCATTTCTGGCTAACATGAGCCACGAAATAAGAACTCCGATGAATGGTATCATTGGCTTTACCGAAATGATCACGAACCAGAATTTACCCAATGAAAAAGAAAACTTACTACTCTCAAATCATAAAAGACTCCTGCAATAAACTTCTTTCTATCATCAGCGATCTGGTAGACATCTCAAAAATTGAAACCAATCAGATTAAAATCATCGAATCTCCCGTTTCTCTTTTCAAACTTCTGACAAAAACCGAAAAAGATTTCAATATCCAGCTTGCTGGTAAAAAAGTAAATCTATCGCTAAAACATGGTATAGAGGACCCCGATATTATAATTAAAACGGACGAATCAAAACTTATCCAGATTATAACAAACCTTGTTGGAAATGCCATAAAATTCACTACCGCAGGAACAGTGGAACTGGGTTATAAACATATCGGGGATTTTCTGCAGTTTTTTGTTCGCGACAAGGGAATTGGAATTAAACCGGAAAATTTTACGGTAATATTCGACCGTTTCCGACAGGTAGAAACCGGTAAAATAAGAAATTATGGAGGAACCGGACTAGGTCTCGCAATTTCCAAATCGTTTACCGAACTTATGGGTGGCAAAATATGGGTCGAATCTAATTATGGGGAAGGCTCAACTTTCTACTTCACTATTCCGTATAAGCCTGTAATTGAATTACCAGCCATTAAGAAACAGGAAAATTCACCTAAAATGAATTTCAATTCAAAAATAATACTCATTGCAGAAGATGAAGAGTTTAACTTTCTTTATCTGAATGAACTTTTCCTGGAAACCAAAGTGAAAATTATTCGGGCTCATAACGGCCAGGAGGCCGTCGATATTTGTTACTCCTCACCGGTCGATCTTGTTTTAATGGATATTAAAATGCCGGTGATGGATGGTGTGGATGCAACCCGGCTCATTAAAGCGAAACATAAAACCCTTCCTGTTATTGCAGTTACAGCTTACGCTCTTCGGGGAGAAAAGGAGAAATATATGGAGGCCGGCTTTGACGATTATCTTGCCAAACCCATTAAAAAGGACGACCTGATGGAGGCTGTTTTTCATCAGCTACAGAAATAAAAACCGTACCTTTTTCTTAATTATTTAAGCTTTTTCAATTTTTTGCTGGCATTAGCTTCCTTCCGAATCATTTTACTGTACTTTTGTACCCTTAAACAGTAAATTATATGGAGCGCAGTCGCAAAAAGGATAAACCCGTACCAAAAAAGATTCAACTCAGCCCATTACCTGAATCCAAACCTGTTACCACCAAATTTATGGATGATATTTTTAAATGTGTTGAAGCCTTAAAAGCCGGTGGTATTATCCTATATCCTACTGATACTGTATGGTGTCTGGGCTGCGATGCTACCAACGACGAGGCTGTAAGGAAAATTATTACGCTGAAACAAAGCAGCGACCTCGTCGATATGATAGTTCTGGTTGATCATGCCGACAGAATAGGTCGGTATATAAAACAGATTCCCGAAGTGGCCATTCAACTGCTCGAAGTGAATGATAAGCCTATGACAATTATCTATCCCGGAGCCCTTAACCTGGCTCCTTCTCTCATTGCTCCCGATGGCAGTGTTGCCATTAGTATTTCAGGCGACGATTTCTGCAAAAAATTAATAGCGGCTTTTAACAAACCTATAGTTTCCTCATCGGCAAATTTAACAGGTGAGCCATTTCCAAAAATTTTCCGGGAAATTTCGGAGCACATAAGAACAGGAGCTGACTGCATAGTAAAATGGCGGCAAAACGACCCGGCTCCCGGCGCAGAGTCTTCCTTAATAAAAGTCGGCTTAAAGGGTGAAGTTGAAATTATAAGAAAATAACCCTGGCTCACTTTTCGGGTTGCGGAACCTTGATGAGCTTACTTACATCATAACCTCTTGCTTTCGCTTTGTTCACAAGCATTTTATAGGTTTCTTCCTTCATTTGAGGTGTTCGCGAAAGAATCCACAAATAACGGGGCGAAGAGCTTCCCAGCAATACCCAGTTATAATTCTCCTGATCTAGTTCAAGGATATAATAATCGGCATAAAAAAACAGAAAAAAAGACACCTTGAGCTTTCCGGGCTCCTTTTTATCGGGTATTTTGGCTTTCCCCTCCGCTACCTTCAGTGGACCATCCAATGTTTTTTACATATCCCTTATTCACTACCTTTATTTTTCCATTGGGCTTAAGGCTATAGGTGGCCGTTACACCTACCAGATCCTTTTCGAACGAGTGCGGAAAACGGGCCATTTCGTACCAGGTACCAAGATACCGGTTTAAATCAACCTCCTTTACTGTAGTATTATTAATCATATTTGCTCCGGTTTGGGGTTTATACTGACTGCACCCGGCAATTAAAATAAGTACGAATAAGCTATACTTCCACATATCTAAGTTTTTAAATTATACCAGCTACATATATTATAAACACTTGTAATACCAAAAAAGCAAAAGAATTTTTTAAGTTACGAACTTAAAAATACATTTTCTGCCTTTTATCCTTTTAAAACTGTCAGGTCTTCAATTTCTCTTAAATGCAGATCAAGATTTTCCGGAAAACTTATAACCATGGCTTTCAGGCTTATATTTTCGTCTAAAGCAGATACCCGGCAATTATCAAGCTTTTCCTGATTAATACAGGTAATTACATGGGCAATATGCAATATAGATTACTTCCAGTGTTGTATAAGGTTATACCGGTCTTCTTCCTGATAGTGCTGTATTGCAATCCAAGGGTCGAATCAAGCATCCTCCGGAATTGAAATAAATAGTTACGCATGGTTCATTTAAACAAATTTATTTGTTTATTTATCCATGTAAACACGATTAAACGAATGTTGTACTTTTCAGCTTTTGAAACCCCCACATTCGTTTAATCGTCAGAATCTTTTGTAAGACTTATGAAAGATCCGGGCTATGATGATTTTGACTTAACCATGTAAATACTGTCTGTGGCATAAACTACAATTATCCATATTATACTCTTACTTAATTTTCGTTAAATGAAAAAACACCTTCTTCTTCTAATAATTTTATTTATTGCCGGAATTTCAAATGCTCAGGAATTCC
>JAAUTT010000575.1 GCA_012031335.1 Bacteroidales bacterium
TGTTCAGGCCTGGTTTAGTGTTTACATGATACCGGTAATACTCCCCTTTGTATATTTTTTCTGGTACAAACGCCTTGAAACTACAACGCGTTTTCAATTCCGGTATACAATTCCTTTGATTGGAATAACTTTAACCATAGCCGATTTTTGCTATTTCTATGCTTTAACTGACAATTCCTCGCTGATAGCTATTGTTTCATCGTTACGCCGAAGCAGTGTACTGGTGACTTTTGTGATGGGAGCTCTGCTCTTCCGGGAAAAAAATATCCTGAGAAAACTTATTCTATTAATCGGAATGATGTTAGGAATCGTAATTATAGTTTGGGGATCTTTATAATAACAGTAATTTTTAATAGATATCATCCACCAATCCAGTTAATTATTAAAATTCAACTATTATTTACTTTAAATATTTAAACTAATTTTATAATTTTAGAAACCAGAAAAACAGAACCTTTTTTCGGAGACATGAAAATACTAATTGTTGATGACGACCCTAAAATAGTTGATTTTGTAAAGATTGGCCTTGGTGAAAGTGGGTTTAAAGTTGACTTTGCCTATGATGGGAAAACCGGATTTAAAAAGCTTTTAACTGAAAAAAACGATCTCCTGATCCTTGATGTAATGCTACCCGATACAACCGGAATTCAGCTTTGCAGAAAAATAAAGGCAATAAGGCCCGAATTCCCTGTAATTATGCTAACAGGACTTGACGCCACCGAGGATAAATTAGATGGTTTTGAAGCCGGAGCCGATGACTATTTAACCAAGCCATTCGAATTCAAAGAATTGCTTGCAAGAATTAAAGTCTTGTTAAAAAGAAGCACCGGTATATTCACGGAAACTAATAAACTTAATGTTGGTGATCTGGAGCTGGATCCTGAAGCAAAGAAAGTTAAAAGAGGCTCGAGAGAAATCGATTTAACAGCCAGAGAATTTGAATTACTGGAGTTTCTGATGTTAAACCGCGATAAGGTTGTTTCACGTAAACTCATTGCTCAGAAAGTTTGGGGCATTTCCTTTGATACCGGAACTAATACTATAAATGTATACATTACCAACCTTCGTAAAAAAGTCGATGAAGGATACGAAAACAAATTGATACACACCAAAATAGGAATGGGTTATATAATGAAAACCGATTAATTTAGAATTTTATTAAGGTTTAATAAATTTAACTGCTGATTTGGGTTCAGAAAACAGGCGTGCCGTTTGAATCAGTGCCAGATGCGAATAAGCCTGAGGAAAATTACCTAATAGTCGTTTAGTCCTAAAATCAAGGTCTTCACTATAAAGTCCAACATGATTGGAGTATTTGAGTATTTCTTCAAATATCTGCCGGGCTTCATCAATACTTCCCGTTTTATACAAGCTGTTTATCAACCAGAAAGTACAAATGGTAAATGAACTTGTAGGAACGCCAAAATCATCAGGGTTACGATACCGGTACATCAAACCATCCCTGTACAATTCTTTTTTTATTGCGGCAACGGTTTTACAATACCGGGGATCAGTACCTTCGATAAATCCATATGTTTCCATCTGAAGTACAGAGGCATCCATTTCTTTTCCTCCATAGTATTGGGTAAAACTTTGTTTCTCCTCGTTCCAGCCCAGTTCATGAATATCTTTTCGGATAGTTTTGGCAGCACTTTCCCAGGTATCGATATATTCGGTTTTGTTTAGTAATTCGGCAATTTTAACAGCCCTGTCCATTGCAACCCAGCATAATACTTTGGAAAACACAAAATGTTTTTGTTCACCTCTGAACTCCCAGATACCATTGTCAGGAAGATGCCAAATGTCTGTTACAATCCGGGCAATACGTTTAGTAATCGACCATATTTCTTCAGTTTCGTCGAGTGTACCACTAAAAAAACGAAAATACTGGTAAATTACATCCATCAGAAAACCATAAATATCATGTTGTGATTGGCGGTATGCGGCATTACCAACGCGAACCGGTAAAGAGTTCTCATAACCTGCTAAATGTTCCAGAAATGTTTCAGTGAGTTCTCTTTCTCCCCTGATCCCGTACATGATCTGGAAATTATCGGTTTTTGTTTTAATAATATTTTTGATAAAGTTAATAAACCTTCGTGCCGATGAAAGGTGACCCAAGTCGATAAGGGTTTGTATCGTCATAGATGCATCGCGAAGCCAACAAAATCGATAGTCCCAGTTACGTGTTTCCTGAATGGTCTCGGGTAAGGAAGTGGTAACGGCAGCCAGAATTGCACCTGTACGCTGGTACGACATGAGTTTAAGGACCAGGAGACTGCGGATTATCTGTTCGTTATAAAGTTCGTATTGCTTCGAGCGGTTAACCCAGTTCAACCAATAAACTTTGGTACGCTGGTATTCCATATAAACTCTTGGAAGATCAATATCAATTATTTTCTGATGATAGGAGATCAATATAAAATTCTCGGCCGATAATTTTACCGGAGAGCCATTTACAATTGCCGAGAAAGGAAGGATGAATAAAACAAAAAGTGATTCGTACGAAGGATCGTCGCTATAAGTCTTTATATAATTATCGTGAATAGAATGAAATGTTTTGCTTAAAGCATAATTAAGATGTGGCTGATATTTAACAACAACTACAGGATCGCCTTCCAGCACGCGAATATACCGATATATCTCAGGCGGTGTAAAATAATTATTGTCTTCGGTTTTATAACGGGGCATAAAATCCAATACTTCAAAAGCATCTTTCCCATTTTTGAAAACCGTACTAAGAATATTGGTCCTTTTAAGATAACGTTGATGTATAGAATAACTTTCATCGACTTCAAAGGCACAGCAACCTCCTATTTCATTATCGAGTAATTTGCCGAATACCGAAGGAGAATCAAAATCGGGAAGACAGCACCAATCAATTGAACCATTTACGGAAATAAGAGCAGCACTCCGTCCGTTACCAATCACGCCATAGTTAAGGTTATCCATACATCTTGAATAAAAAATACTAATAAAGAACAATGGTTTTCTATAATAACAATGATTTACGCTGATTTTTAGCTGAAAATTTACAAGACCCAAAATGCCGGCTCATTTCTCCAGTTTTCTGAGTGTAATATCTTTAGCAATAGAAACAACGTAACTTAACTTTTGCTTTTTAATTGGTTTCATATCTAATAAAAAAATGTCAACCATTTCAAAACCATTTGTTTGGTAAAATTACTAAAAAAGAGCCGTTTTTAAAAATTTTTATTAACAAGATATAAATAATCGAGCTATAATTCAGATATTTAATACATTAACAATATTAAAGAAATAGAAATAAAAACGGGAATAAAAAATGAAAAAAGTCTATTTTTACGAAAAATTTTTAACAATGCTAGAACTATCAGGAAAATTAATTCAGATTCTCCCATTACAAAGTGGAAATGGCAAGAATGGAACCTGGCAAAAACAGGATTTTGTAATTGAAACCCAGGACCAGTATCCTAAAAAAGTATGTTTCAGTGCCTGGGCCGATAAAGCCGATCAGGTCAAAACACTCACACCTGGAACGCCTGTAAAGGTCGCATTTAATGCTGAATCAAGAGAATTTAACGGAAAATGGTACACTGATCTCCGTATCTGGAAACTCGAAACCGACGGAAACAATAGAGCTGATGTGCCTGGTGATGACTATTATAAAAACGCAGCTCCTCCCATTGATAATACATTGGAGCCCTCACCAGACGATTTACCGTTCTAAACTCCGTGAGGCTTTATGTTAGAAAAACTATTCCGGCTAAAACTCAACAATACTAATATTCGCACCGAGATACTTGCCGGTATCACAACTTTTGTGGCGGCTATGTATATCATAGTTGTCAATCCGGCAATTATAAGTCAAACAGGACTCCCATTTAATGCTGTTTTAACGGCAACTGTAATCCTGAGCGCATTTTGTACCATAATGATGGGAATATATGCCAATAACCCAATTTTGGTAGCACCTGGGATGGGTCTAAATGCATTTTTCACCTTTGCAGTTGTGAAGGGAATGGGTGTACCGGTCGAAACTGCATTGGGAGCTGTATTCTGGGCTGGAGTATTATTTCTTATTTTGTCGATATTCAATGTTCGTACCTTAATTGTTAAGGCTATTCCGAAACAAATCCGGTATGCAGTATCTGCCGGGATAGGTTTGTTCATTACGCTTATAGGCTTTGCCAATGCAGGTTTTATTACACAAAAAAACCCGCTGATAGGTTTAGGGAACCTTAATGCAATTACCATCACCTTTATAGTTGGCCTTTTCATTACAGCTGTTTTAATTGTT
>JAAUTT010000576.1 GCA_012031335.1 Bacteroidales bacterium
AAAGAGTCATCACAAAAGCTTTCGTAAAAGTAAGCGTCCTTTTCAATTAAGGTAAATGCACTGATATTATAAGTACCCGGAGCAGAAATATTAATAGGTTTTTTCATCCGGAGCTGAACGGTATCATTTAGATTCAGGTCCTTGTCGAGTTTGAAGGTATCAGCAATATGAGGCAAATTATTCACTTTAATACCAACAATTATAGTATCACCGGGATGCATTGATTGATGTCCCGAGTTTTTAACAACTACCTTCAGTTTGGGATCATTCTGAAATTGACAGCCAGGGTTATTCAGGTCTACAAATTCTGTAACCCCAACATTAAACGGAGCATTGTATACTATGACATCATCAAAAGCAAAGCCTTCAAATCTATCGGTAGGGGAATTAAAACTGGAGTCAGACTTAAATACAACCCTTAGCTTTACTTTATTCTTATTTGAGGTAATTGCAGGAAGGGCTTGCCTGGCTTGCTTCCAGGTCTGCATATTTAAATCGTTTAATGTTCTTTTTGTCCACCCTTGATTGTAGAGACTTATTACATGTTCATTATACCAGGTCCAATCGTAGGGATAAATATCCTCACCAGCATAATGCCATGTATTACCCTGATCGAGAGAATATTGAAGAATAGCTCCATTCATAGTATCTTTAGTGAAACTGTTAAATTTCAAATCGATCATTGGCATTTCCTTGCCGGTAAATGAGAAACAAGGGCTCTCTACATAACTGTATTCATAGAGGTTATGATAACCATTGGCATCCGTTTTCCAGCATTTTTGACCATCGGCAGCACCATTTATAAATGTACCGGCAGGTTCACCTTCGAACCAGGATGAATTTACACCTGATGCAACCCAAAAATTAGTGTCTTTTTCGAAACTTGTGCTATAAGGCAAATTATAGGTCGGAAATGAAACAACCTGATATGACATTGTATCATTTTTGGATAATTATCTCCAGGATGTTGGGTTTTGACAATAAGTTTGTATATGGAGGGTTTGGAAAAATCGGAAGCTGTATTAAATACATATTCTATAGAATCGTCCGGATTGATTGTATTTGTAATACTTTCTTCTATAAACGATTTACCCCCGTCGATGGATAATTTGACAGGGGTATTGATTAAGGGTTTTGGACCGGTATTCTTTATATAAACTTTAACGTGTTCGCTTGCCGAAAGATCGCATGACGAAACAGGGTAAGTTATTTTGGTAACAGCTGCATCATACGGTATACTATCGGCGGTTATAAGAACATAGTCAATATTCCATCCGGAATAATTATCTATAGCATCAGTGGGCCCTAGCCTATATCGAAAATTAAACTTTTTTCTTTCCAAAAATCCCAAATCAATAGTGGCATTTTTAACCCATTTTGTATCCACATATCTTCTGGTGTTTGTCCATAATTTATTCCATTGGGTACTGCCGTTTAATTTGTATTCAATAAAGGCCGAATCGGTGTTATCAACATTCAGATAACGATAAAAATCGAATTGCAGGTTCTTAAAGTACTTGCCATCTATCAGCGGGGATTCGGCTATATAAGCGCTTCCTGAAGCTATGTTTGCTTCATAGTTGCCATTTCCGTCAAGATCAGTTCCCAGGACATTTGCACCTGAAAAGGCTACAGAAGGATCGGGATAGCCACCTCCACCTCCACTGCCAAGAGGTGCACCTATTTGAAATTCACCCGATAAATTCCATACACTGGCACCTTCAAAATCATCAAAAAAAGGGTTTGCTTAATGGTTCTCACCCCTGCAGGATTTTGTTCCGTTTCAGGATAAGTACCAGCAATGGAAAGAGATATATCTCCGGCACCTATTTTTGCATCGAGCACATTCCGGGAACTGCATCCTCTTTAATATCGTAAGTACCCAGAGATAATTATCACCGGTTTCCATTTTTTTATCAAGAGAGGAAAAGGTAACGACGCCACCTGCAAAAGTCTGAGCTGTACCCCATTGAACTGCCGATTGAAATACGGAATCGTTGGTATAATATAATTTTTACACCCCGATGGTAAAAATATCCAGGTCGGAAGTATTTCCGGAGGTTACTTTCAGAGAGTTTTAAAAGGATACTCCCGGTATTTCCTTTTACTCTTATATTTAAGCGGATAATTGGATTTTGTGAGTTACCTTGAGGAACAATTTCAGTTACAGGCTGGGATACTACTGTTGCTTTTATTTCCCGGTTTACAATACCTGTTTCATAAATGGTAATGCTATCAAGACACACCCCATAACCATATTTGGTAGTTCCTTCAAAACCAAGATAAACATTGTTTACAGAAGCTCCTTCAGGAATTAATATTTCACGTTTTAACCAAGTCAGCAAAGGGGTAGCAAGCTCATACTTCTTTAGTTCTTCCCATGTTCCGGATTCCCCGATTTTATACAGAACCCTTAATTCGTCATTATGCTTTACTCCGCCCCCTTTATCCCAGGTTTCCTGTGCATGATAAAAGGAAAGTAAGGGTCGGGACGATAAACTCAGGTCAATAGGCTTTGAAATTAAAATGGTTGTTCGGGGAGTAGTTTCCTGCCTTTGAAGCATAACATTATAATTACCCGAAACAGGTGCATCGGGATGTCCGGTAACGCCGAGACCAAATCCGCCATAATAGTTTTCCAACGCACAGGAGAACTGTTTATCTGGTCCTGCGTCCAATTGGTTGGTTCATTATTGAGCTTTGGCGTTTCAAAATTATCCTTGAAATAAATATCAAAAATTGTGATTTCGCCCGCTGGTGAAATATCAGCACTGGGATAAGTTAATGTGTTTATTGTGATTTGATCTTTTTTTATAAAAGCATCAAGGGTTCTCGATGCCCTTGAATACTGGCTCAAACTCATTGTAACCCAAAAATAATTATCTCCGGTTTCTAATACATGCGATAAATTATCGAAAATTACAGAGTCTCCTGATATCATTCCAGGATCTGTTAATCTGAATGCTTCACCCGGAAAGTCAACCAACGAAAACCTGTTATTTGCATTTGAATAATACACTGTTAAGCTATCAACATCAGCATTATCCTGATTTAAGGTATGTACAATTAATTTTTGAAGGGATAAAGTGCCCGTTGATCCAGTGACCTGGACATTTATTTTTATAACGGGTTGATTAGGCATTCCTTTTAAGGCAAATGTATCAACCCTTGGTAACTAAAATTGCTCCTACTGTTTTATCAGCTGCTTTCAATTGAACTCCAACCGGAAAAAAAGTATAAACAATAATATTTTCAGAAATAAGGACCTAAGGTGTACCATATTTTAAAATTTAAATCAGTTTGAAATAAACGGATACCGCAGATTTACAACCAAAAAAGCTAACTACAGGCCGTATATTTTTATGTTTTGAGTTTTGGTATTCTTAACGTTCTACGGAATTAATTAATAAAAGTTAAGATGTAAGAGAATTCATATTATCAGAAAAAGGGAGGGATTTACTGACCAAACTGCATATAAATCTTTAATATAAAATAACTTTCTGAATACCGATATTAAATATTAAAGAATTAAAATTGCTTTTAGGCATACCTAAAATACTGTAGTAGCTGCCTGATTCATTTGAAATATGATATTTACCGGATTTCGAAACCAAACCTGTTATATTTCTTTCGTAGGTAAAACCAGTTTGCAGTTTAATGAATCTCGACAATGAAAAAATAACTCCTACTGAAGCGGTAGCGTTTAAAGAAATCATGGGCGATTCAGGTTTATGTTTTCCTCCTACATTTACATTTGAATTGTAGCCATAAGGGAGAACATCTCTAAGTTCAACATTATCAAACTGTGGATAGGTTCCGGAATAAGTAAAGGTTCCTTTAGCAATGACCTCTCTCTGTATTGGAATCATAATACCAGGACCAATGCTTGCCATAAGGCTGGTATTTCTGTTTAAAGCATGTATATAAAAAAAACGAAGCGGAATTTGTATATATCTGAATGTTGTATTCTCTCCAATATCCGACCCATAAATATTACGGATATATTTTCTTGATTCACTATCCACAGCATTGAAATGATCTGAAACGGAATCGATCTTATCGAAGAGGTAGCTAGAATTTTCGGGTATAATAACATCGAAAGAAAACGGCCCGTTTTTTCTCTTTCTTCTTTGAGCAATTCTCCAATCTATCTTTGGAAAGAAAACTGAAAACCATCTTTACTTCTCAGGGAATGCAAGAAGTTATTACCTGCGATCTGATCAGCCCCTTTTTAGCTAAAATTTTGGAAGAAAAATTTATCCCGAAAATCAGATGATAG
>JAAUTT010000577.1 GCA_012031335.1 Bacteroidales bacterium
TCGAATAAGTAGGTAAGGGAGAGGTTGTAAATGACGAAAATATAACCTGCTGTTTTCCCTTGAAACCGAATATGAACACAAAATTGGTAATTCCGGTAATTTTGGAACTGTATTCATAGGGCAGCTTATTTTGATTATCTGCTCTGTAACAATGCTCTTTCTGTATTTATGGAGTTTTAGAAAAATCATTTACCGGAATTCTTTAAAAACTACCTTTATCGTTTTGCTTGTTATGTTGATGATCACTTTTACAAGTGTGATTATCAGCCGCGATGTAGTTAATATTTATGTAATCCCGGTTATTCTTGTACCCATTATTATCAAAACTTTCTACGATTCTAGGGTAGCCCTTTTTATTCATTCCATTACTATTCTGTTAATTGGTTTTTTGCACCCAATGGCTTCGAATTTATTTTCTGACCTTTATGGCAGGAGTGGTGGCCATTCTTAGTCTTACCAATGTTTACCGCCGTTCACGACTGCTTATGACTGCGCTTTATGTTGTTTTGACCTACTCGGTAATTTACCTGGGCATGTATATGATGCAAGGGAACCATATTACGGAAATACCTTACAGGCAGTTTCTTTGGTTTACTGCAAATGGCGCGTTGTTGCTTTTTGCCTACCCTTTAATTTATGTTTTTGAAAAAATATTTGGCTTTTTATCCGATATAACTCTTATGGAACTGTCAGATACTAACCAACCTTTGTTAAGAGAGCTTTCGGAAAAGCCCCAGGACTTTCCAACATTCGTTACAGGTAGCTAACCTTGCAGGAGAGGCGGCTTTTAAGATTGAAGCAAATACCTTACTGGTTCGTACCGGGGCTTTGTATCACGATATAGGGAAAGTTTTTAACCCTCGCTATTTTATTGAAAACCTGAATACAGAGAAGAATCCGCACAGCGAATTACTTTATGAAGAAAGTGCCGGAATCATTATCGACCATGTAAACAGAGGAGTGGAATACGCGCGTAAACACCGGATACCACCTCCTATCATTGATTTTATCCGCACACACCATGGAACATCAACGGTTCAGTTTTTTTACCGTCGTTTATGAATAAATACCCCGAAAGAGAAGAAGACAGGAAGAAATTCACATATCCGGGTCCTATTCCATATTCCAAAGAACTTGTACTTGTAATGATGGCCGACTCGGTTGAAGCCGCTTCGCGCAGCCTGAAAGAAATAACGCAGAAATCAATCAGCGATCTGGTTGACAATATTTTTTACTATCAAATGGTTGAAGAACAATACAATGATGCTCCCATTAACTTATAAATGACATTTCGTGATTAAGAAGTTTTTAAGCGAAAGCTGATGAATATCTATCCATGTAAGGGTTGAGTATCCTGAAATTCTAAAACCGTAGGTCAATTATTTCAATGCCGGGATGAATTTTTGGATCGAATGAGAATAAGGAGTCGGCTAAATCTTATTAATTTCGAAAGTATCGAAATTTAGTGCGTATTGCTGTCCATCTTTCAGAAATGCTTTTACCGAAACAAGCTGACTTGTGGCTTTATCTATCTGTAAACGGATACGGCTGTATTTCTTTTGCCGATCAACCGGGTATAAATCAATTTCATAAACAGTTTTACCGGCCACCATCGATTCTTTTAAGTATTTGTATTTAAAATCTTTCTCATAAATTTTCAGAATTTTCTTTTCGGATTACTGAATGAGAAATCATCCCCTTTTTTGGATGCAGGCTTAGGCTTGGTTATATTAACTTCTTTCGATTGGGGAAGGTAATTGTAAACATCTTTTCCATCGAAATATATTTCGCTCTCGGGCATTTTAATCACATACTTATCTCCCTTTAAAAGCAAGGTTCCTTTTTGGGTCGATTTTTCGTCATTCTGGGTATTGGAAATATTCAATGTGAAATTTGTCCGAACAGTTTTATAGGCTTTATTTTTTGCCGATACCTGGTCGAGTATGGCTTTAGCCTGCGGATCATTCTGGCCATTAACGAGCGTAAAGCTCATTAAGAAACAACATATGACAGTTATTTTTCTCATTGTTTAATTTTGGGTAAGGTATTCAAAAACTGTTCCAGGGAATGCTCATCGACAAACAATACCTGGCGGGCTTTGCTACCTTCAAAAGCGCCGACAATACCTGCAGCTTCAAGCTGGTCCATTATTCGTCCGGCCCGGTTATAGCCTATGGAGAATTTCCTTTGAATAAGCGATGTTGAGCCTTGTTGATGCATTACTACAAGTCTTGCTGCCTCTTCAAACATTTCATCGCGTTTTCTTAAATCTACCTCTGCTGCTTCGCCTGACGCTCCATCTTCGGCACTGTATTCGGGCAGCAAGTGAGCTGTTGGATATGCCTGTTGATTGCCTATGTAATCGGTAATTCTTTCAAGTTCAGGTATATCAATAAAAGCACACTGAAGTCGTATCACATCACTTCCGCCGGCAAACAGAAGGTCGCCCCGGCCAATGAGCTGGTTTGCACCCGGACTATCGAGAATGGTGCGGGAGTCGATCATTGACGATACGCGGAAAGCTATACGAGCGGGGAAGTTAGCCTTGATTACACCGGTTATGATATTGGTTGTAGGGCGTTGTGTGGCAATAATCAGATGAATACCAATGGCTCTGGCAAGCTGGGCCAATCGGGCAATAGGCGTTTCAATTTCACGGCCGGCAGTCATTATTAGGTCGGCAAACTCATCGATAACTACAACTATATAGGGGAGGTAACGATGGCCAAGTTGAGGATTCAACCGGCGTGCGAGAAATCGTTCATTGTATTCCTTTATATTACGAACCTGAGCGTTTTTAAGTAACTCATAACGGTTTTCCATTTCAATGGTAAGCGATTGCAATGTGTTTATAACTTTTTGTGTATCAGTTATAATTGCTTCCTCTGTATCGGGGAGTTTCGCCAGGAAATGACGCTCTATTTTGGAATATAATGTCAACTCTACTTTTTTGGGATCTACCAGTACAAATTTAATTTGTGATGGATGTTTCTTGTAAAGGATGGATGCAAGAATGGCATTTAATCCAACCGATTTCCCCTGACCTGTGGCGCCTGCTACCAATAGGTGAGGCATCTTGGTGAGGTCGAATATAAAGGTTTCATTCGAAATGGTTTTACCAATGGCAATGGCAATCTCTGCAGTCGATTCCTGAAACTTACGGGAGGTAATTAACGAACGCATCGATACTATTTCGGGTTTCAGATTTGGAACCTCAATACCAATGGTACCTTTCCCTGGCATAGGGGCAATAATACGAATTCCAAGCGCTGATAAGCTAAGGGCGATATCGTCTTCCAGACTTTTTATTCGCGAAATACGGATACCGGGAGCCGGAACAATTTCGTAAAGGGTAACAGTAGGGCCAATAGTAGCTTTGATTTTATCGATCTGAATTTTGTAATTACCCAGTGTCTCCACAATTTTATTTTTGTTACTGATAAGCTCTTCATTACTTACCTGGGAGTTTTCCGATTTATGATCTTCGAGGAGTTCAGCCGGAGGATATTTATAATTACGCAAATCGAGTGTGGGGTCGAATGCTCCCAATTCATCTACCAGGGCCTGAGATATTTCAACCGGATCGGGAGTTTTAATTTTCACTATCGGCTCTTCCCTTTGAATATGCTCTTCAATTGTAAGTTCTACATCATCGTCGGGTTTATTAATGGGTTCTGCTTTGGCAGGGTGTATCACCTTAAAATTATCTTCCAGTTGTTCTGTTTCAGGCTGGGGATTAATGTTTTCAGCTTTTACCTTTTGTACCGGTTGTTCAATTTCCGGGGAATTTTTCTTATTAAACAGGGAGGCTAAGGTTTGTTTAAACCAATCAACACTTGATTGTATTGTGAAAAAAGTAAACAGCAGTAAGGCAAGGAGCAGTAATAAAGCTGTACCGAAAAAATCCCATTACCGAATTAAGCCATTGTGTTACAAAATACCCATAATTACCTCCAAGGCCGCTACCCAGAAAACCGCCCGTTGTGCCAAACAAATAACCCGAAACCATCGAAATAAGGATAATCAGGGTTATGGTAACCAAAAATGTTTTTCGCAGAGGAAGCAAACGAATGTTTATCAGTCTAAAGCCCAAAATAAACAAGAGAAAGGGAATCCCAAAGGATGAAATTCCAAAACCATAATTAATAAAAAAGCTGGCCACTTTAGCGCCACTTTTTCCCGACCAATTTTCTACTGTTACCGAAGCATCGGAAAGTACACTTCCGTTTTCGAAACTCTGATCGACTTTCCATGTAAAGAAATAGGAAACAAAGGATA
>JAAUTT010000578.1 GCA_012031335.1 Bacteroidales bacterium
TTATTTCTTAGCTGTTGTCCGGTTAAAATGAAAGATCCTTCGCTCCGCTCAGGAAGACAAGCCTTTCACTGGTGTTGGAGGGTGAGGGGTGTTGGCGGCTTCGCCGCCAACCCCCCCCTCACCCCATTCTAAACATCTGATTGTCATTTCGAACGAAGTGAGAAATCCCTGCCTACCATTATTTCCCCGGACAATTGTGTTATTTCTTAGCTGCTTTGGGAGATTGTGCGCACTTTTGCTAAAATGTTCGATTAATTCATCAGGCTGTATAGCTCTTTTAAATCTGGCGTTAAAATAATTTCGGTACGGCGGTTGGCTGCGTTGCCTTCGGGGGTTGCGTTCGATTTCACAGGATGATATTTACCTTTACCCGAAGCGGTGATCAAATTGGAATCAAATCCATATTCGTTTGTCATTATTCTTAGTATTGTTGTTGCCCTCGATGTGCTTAAATCCCAATTATCTTCGAACTTTGCTGTTTTAATGGGTACATCGTCGGTATGACCTTCCACCATCACTGTAATATCCCTGGTGTTTACAAGTACCGTCACCAGCGCTTTAAGGGCATCTTTCCCCTTAGCATTCAATACATTGCTACCTGAAGGGAAGAGTAGTTTCTCCTTGAGCGAAACATATACCTTTCCATCTCTGGTAAAGACGTAAAGTTCGTCGATACTATAACCCATCAGCGCGTCGGAAATTGAATTCTTTAACTTGTTCATCAATTCCTTCTGGATTCTGATGATTTTATTCAGATTTTTCAGTTGTTCTTCCTGATCGGTGATAGTCATTTCGGAGGCGGTCGAAAGTTCGTCAAAATCATTTTGAACCAGTTTATTTTCGACCTGGAGTGTTTTGTTATCCGACAGCAGCGATTTTTTATCCCCTAGCAGGTCCGACCTTTCGTTTTTAAGATTACCGACAAGTATTGAACAGGCTTTAATCTGATTCTGCGCAAGCAGACTGTCTCTTTGTAAATCGACAATCCGCAATTGTGTCGCTTTGAATTTCTTACCCGATACGCATGAAGTCCCCAGAAATCCAAATGTGAAGAGTATTGCAAGAAAACATAGTGTATTTTTCATTTTGCTGTTTTTAGGAATATGAATAGTTCGGATTAATTACCCTTAATGATCCGGAATAATACCGCAATTGCTGCAATTACAAGAGGAATGTGAATCATGTTTCCGGCATGGAATGAGAATTTTCCCAATGCCCATAAAATGAGGAGAACTACTGCGACAAGATATAATAGATTGTTCATTATGAATGTTTTTGTAAATTATTTAAGCGTGTTTTTATCTAACCTGTTTAATTTCACCTTCGAGAGCTTTGCGTCAATTTTATTTAAATACTGTGACGCAGAGAAGACGCAGAGAACGCTAAGTTTATTATTGGGGGCTCATAGTACCTTTCTTTTCCTATAAACCCAGAGGGTTTAAATGTTTAAAGCTAATAAAGCTAAAGGATTATTCGACCCCAGCCGGGGTCGCACCATATCCAAACTCAATAATTCTATAAACTTTGAAACCTCCGGTATCATTCAAAAACATAATATTTATCTACGACCCGAGCTGGGTGTTGCGTCCCGCTAAACCTTATTATTCTAACCTTTTTAATTCAAAAGACTATAAACATCTTTTAAATCGGGCGATAAAATTATTTCGGTTCTGCGATTGCCAGCTCTTCCCTGAGCAGTTTTATTCGACTTTAAAGGATAGAAATTAGCTCTCCCGGATGCAGTTATTTTATAAGGATTAAAGCCGTTATCGGCTGTCATAATGCGCAATATGGATGTTGCCCTGGCTGTACTCAATTCCCAGTTATCCCTAAATTCGTCTGTATGAATAGGTACATTGTCGGTATGACCTTCAACCATAACACTTACATCTTTTGTAGTTTTAAGAATTTGTACAAGCGACTTTATTGCTTCTTTCCCTTTTGGGTCAACCATATCGCTGCCTGATTTGAAAAGCAGTTTTTCCTCGAGCGAGACATATACTTTCCCATTTTTTGTGTAAACCGTTAGTTCGTCGGGCTTATAATTTACCAATGCCTCGGATAAAACGGACTTTAGATTAGTGAGTACATTTTTTTGCAAGACAACGATTTTATTGAGCTCGATCAACCTTATTTTTTGATCAATGATAGTTAATTCGGTTGATGTGGACAGTTTGTCGAGATTCAACTGAACTGAATCGTTTTTACCCTGTAACGATACATTTTTCTTCGTTGAGATTGTTGGTTTGTGCATAACACTCTTCGAGCAATTCATGTGTAGTAACACTGTCTATCTGAAGCATCGCAATCTGACTTTCCGCAGCTTTATAATTACCTGAAAGTCCACACGATGTTAATAAGATCAAAGCAAACAAAAGCAAGGATCCATAAGGAAGTAAAAGTTTTTTCATTTTGTTTTTTATTAATTTGAATGAAGTAAAGTTGGCGATGTTTGAATTGGATAGTATTACACAACAAAGGAAATAAGTTACAGATTTACTCATACAGGAACAGGATAACTCAGTAACCTTTTTCCCTGGCTTAAGCCTCATAAAACACGAGGCCACAAAAGAAGAGCGCCTCTTTATGAGTCATATGGTGAAGTCGCCCAATTTCAAGGCGTTCCTATAGGTTATTTTTGTTTTGTAAGCTATAGGCCGCACTGTTACGCTTCATTTTGTATTGGGATGGGTCAACCACCTGTTAAGATGCCGCTATTTTGAATTGGTCAGGTGTTGCACGAACAAATATTAATATGAACCTTAGTTAACCCGTTTCTATCGTCTCTTTTACAATAGTAACCGAATAATCGTTGGGGATAATCTTTTCCCCGTGCAATAAGGCATACACCTTGGTGAACTCAGCACCAAAATAAAGTATAATGGCCGAATAATATACCCACAGAAGTATGAGAATTATAGAACCCGATGCCCCGTAAATGGAAGCGATGTTGTAACGTCCCAGGTAAAAACCAATGGAAAATTTCCCGATCATAAAAAGAAAGGCAGTAAACGAAGCCCCCACAATACTGTCGCGTAGCGCTATTTTACCATCGGGAAGGGTTTTGAATATCACGGTAAATAGAAGTGTAATGGTTACAAATACAATAATCAGGTTAGTGACATAAACGAAATAAACCGTATTCTCCGGGAAATAGGAGGTCAGCTTCCTATTCAGTATATCCATCAACGAATTTACAATTAAACTAACCAGCATAAGAAAGCCAACCGAGCCAATCATAGAAAACGACATAAGCCGGTTATACAAAAATTTAATTAAACCTCGTTTCGGCTTTGCCTTTATGCCCCATATATAGTTGATCGAATCCTGGATTTCGACAAAAACCCCCGAAGCCACTATGATTAGAATGATAATGCTGATGGTGGTGGCAAAGCCATTATCCTGCGATAATTTTACATTTTTGATAGTCTCCTGAATTTGAAGGGCAGCATCGTTACCAACCAGGCCGTTAATCTGTCCGAATAATTCGCCACTTACAGCTTCGGCGCCATAAAAGATGCCGCTCAGGGTAATGATGATTATAAGCAGCGGTGGCAGGGAAAAAATTGTATAGTACGATAACGACGCACTTAGCCGCAAGCCCCCATCGTCAAGGAATCCCGTAAACGTTTCCTTAAACAGGAAGCCAATTTTTGCGATATTTGATTTTTTCTTCATCATAATTATAACAAAGAGGGGGCGAGAATGGGCTTTTGGATGAACGGAAAGCCAGAAGTTCCGTAGGAACGATATTATGGTAGTAGGGAACGATGGCAGTAGTAACTAAGTCCTGTAAGGACGACATTATGTTTAAAATCATTTTCTCACCGGCACTAAATGCCACCATAATGTCATCCCTATGGGATTCTGCGATCATAATTTATGATTTCATTTCTACCATAATTTCGTTCCTATCGGGACTAAAAGGCATGGTAATCTCTGCTGCTTCGTCTACAACCGCCTACTTTTTCTCTTCTTCTTTTGCCTTTTTATCCTCAACTGCTTTTGCTGCATTTTCTTTCTTTTGCTGTGCGGCCTTAGCTTTTTTGGTGTAATATCCTCTTAAAGGAAATTATGCTTGGCGGCTTCCATGTTTTCGTCCAATCCTTTGCTGCTTTTTTTAAGATTTACAATGGTTTGGTTTAAGTTCTGCGCTATGGTAGAGTCCTGGATTAACTTACCCAGTGTTCCGTTACCGCTGTTAATCTTAATCATAATTTCTGCCAGTTGCTGCGTAATTATTTCGGCATTGCCGGCACTAACCTGCAAACTTACC
>JAAUTT010000579.1 GCA_012031335.1 Bacteroidales bacterium
GAGTGGCACGTATTACAGGGAAGTCCGACCAGTACTATCGGAAATAACGAATGCCATGAACGATATTTTAAATAAATACAATGCTTCTTCTCCCGCAAGGTATTCTTATGAGAGTAAACTGATTACCTCAGAGAGTCATTTAAAGGCAGCTTTAAGTTTAGGATGGAGTAACCCCAGTAATAAACTGAATGTTAATGCCGATTTTGCTTATGATGAAAGCAAAAGTACATTGCTTGTGACCCTTACCCAGTCTTTTTTTTCTTTTGTAGTCGATCCACTCAGCATGTCTAATACTTTTACTGATGGTAAATTACCAGCTGAAATTGGACCTTATATAAAAAAAGAAAATGATGGGACCCCTAATCCTTTAGCTTATATTTCATCTGTTACTTACGGGAGGATATACAGGTTGCTATACACCACATCCAACAAATCTATAGATATTAAAGCCGCGGTAGATTATGCATATAAAGGTGCTGTTAACAAATTTAACGTCAAGGTAAATGCCGCATTTCAGAAAAAAATGTCGGAGATATCTGTACAGGTTTATCAAATAGGGGGTGACGCTAAATCCGGTTTGGCGACTGCTTTTACTAGTGATGCAACAGATTTGACTCGTATAAAGGATTTTATAGTAAATGGGGCAATTTTTAGTCCGGAAAATACAGGTGCACCCATAAGTTATACTGTTCGTTCCCTGAAAGACAATTCTTTATTAACTGTTAATAACACCTTCTCATACGATACAAAAGAATACATCCCATATAACGACCCTCAATATACGGATTCAACCAAAGTTATTGATATTGACGGCAATGTATATCCAATTGTGAAAATAGGCAACCAAACATGGATGGCAGAAAACCTGAGAACGAAACGTTTAAATAATGGTGATACAATACCTCATAGTGGAGTGGCAAAAACTTTTTTGGAATTTTCTGCAATGGGAAGTTATGGTCATGTAGGAACTAATAATGGCTTATTATATAATTATTATACTGTTAATAGCGAAAATTTATGTCCAAGTGGCTGGCATGTGCCTTCTCCAAATGAATGGAGAACCTTAGTAACTGAATTAGGCGGGATATATATAGCCGGGAAAAAACTTAAAGCTGAAGGTATTGATATTTGGGGTTCACCGAACACAGGCACTGATTCTTCTGGTTTTAGGGCTCTACCTGGAGGATGGGTAACCGATGGGGCTGAAGGTCTTACAAAAACACACGCTATTTGGTGGTCAAGTCAAGCAAAATGGGGCTGTTATGTTAAAAATACTTCGGATCATGTCAGTGAAAATCCAAATTATCCATTAAATACAGGACTTTCGGTCCGGTGTCTAAGGAATGAATAAATATTTTAAAGTTAAATACTTTAGTTTGGTTTTTTTAATTCTAAGTCTGATTACCTGACTGTGTTTTGCAGTCAGGTAATTAGCTATGTGCTTAACCAGATAAAACATTAAAACAAGTATTACATTTCAATATCCAAATACTTATTTTGGTCGTTCGTGGTGAGTTCGATCATCATATTCCATTTCGTAAACTCATGAAATCGGGTCCCACTCATTTCCCGATACAGAAATTCCTAAATATATTCCCCAACACCTCATCGTTGGTGATTTCGCCTGTTATTTCACCGATGTGGAACAGCACTTCTCTTAAATCCTGGGCAATTAAATCGGTGGAGATATGATTTTCTAGTCCCTCGAAAACTCGCATAACCGATTGCTGCGCCAGCTGCAGGGCTTCGTAATGGCGGATATTGGTCACCACCACGCCTGTATCCGTTTTGGCGGCTTGTACCAGAGTAATAATTTCCTTTTGCAGGGTGTGAATATGCAGTTTCTTCTTTGCCGAAAGGAATACCAGGGGAATGTCCATCTGCCGGAGTTCGTCCTGTTTCACTTTTAGCTCTTCATCACTCAGGAGGTCGTATTTATTAATTACCAGAATTATATGCTGGTCTTCTTTTAATGGTATGTCTTCCAGATATTTTTTAATTTGATCCGGACTGTCATTTGCTTCAGCCACATAAAGCACTATGCTGGCTTTGGCGATGCGGTCGAAGGTGCGCTCAATACCCAGGGTTTCGATGGTATCGGTGGTGTGGCGTATTCCGGCGGTATCGATAAACCGGACGGTGATGCCTTCCATGGTAATGGTGTCTTCAATTACATCGCGGGTGGTGCCGGCAATGTCCGATACAATGGCTTTTTCTTCGTTCAGCAGGGCATTCAGCAGGGTCGATTTACCAACGTTGGTGCGACCGGCAATGGCAACCGGTACTCCATTCTTCACAACATTACCGTAAGCAAATGATTTAACGAGTTGACTGATATGGGTGTCAATTTCTTTCAATAAAAGATGGAACTGTCTCCTGTCAGCAAATTCAACATCTTCTTCCGAGAAATCGAGTTCGAGTTCTATGAGTGAAATAAAATGCAACAAACGGCCTCTTAATAACTCAAGTTGACTCGAGAATCCCCCTTTCATTTGCTCGAAGGCTATTTTATGACTTGCTGCCGACTGCGATGCGATAAGGTCAGCTACTGCTTCGGCCTGCGAAAGATCCATTTTCCCGTTCAGAAATGCACGCATGGTAAATTCTCCGGGCATGGCAAGCCGGGCTCCGCATTCGGATAGTACCTGCATAATCTTTTGCTGGATAAAGAGCGAGCCGTGGCAGGATATCTCAACAACATCTTCACCGGTGTAGGAGTGTGGCTTCTTAAACAAACTTATCAGTACTTCATCGATGGTATTCGATTTATAAACCAGACTTCCAAAATGAATGGTATAATTTTTTTTGATTTGAAAGCGTTTTGAAGTGTTTTTTCCTTTAAACAGAGCATCGGCAATTGTTAAGGCCTCATCTCCCGAAATCCGGATAACAGCAATTGCCCCGTTTCCGGCAGGTGTGGCAAGCGCATATATAGTGGAGTTGTCTGTCATAATTGAATTTTGTAAAGATAGGAAAAGTCGAAAAACATCCGAACTAAGTCAACAACAATTGCTTTTGGACAAGGCTGGAAGCCAGGAATAATTATCCATAAAAAGTTCAGGAGTATAAATACCCCTTGATTTCGGTTAATCAATTACCTTTTCTTTTCAAAAAAAATACCTAGTTTTATCATCAAACTACTTCACTTCCCATGTCAACAAACTTTTTTTCACAACTGAAAGATTTTCCGCTTACAAAAAAAACAACCACATCTGAGCGAATCCTTTCTGTAGACGCTCTCCGTGGTTTTGATATGTTCTGGATTGCAGGCGGCGAGGGTATCTTCAAAAGCCTCGATAGCATTTTTCACAGTCCGGCCACCCTTTGGATTTCTACTCAACTCGATCATGTGGAATGGCTTGGTTTCCGGTTTTACGATATCATAATGCCACTATTTCTGTTTATTGTAGGTGTGGCCATGCCATTTTCGTTCCATAAAAGGATGGCTTCAGGAAGTTCCAAAATGCATATTATGAGTCATGTTATAAAGCGAGCGTTCATTCTTTGGTTTCTAGGAATGGTAGTACAGGGTAATTTGCTATCATACAGCTGGTCAAATTATCACTTCTACAGCAATACTTTACAAGCTATTGCGGCTGGTTATCTGATCGCTTCCCTTATTATACTTTATTTTAATATCCTGAAACAGATCATTATCACAATTGGATTGATGATATTGTATTGGGTGGTGATGATCTTGTTGCCAGGCGGTTCCGGATTGTACGACCCTCAGCAAAATGCTGCTATATATATTGATAAACTCATTCTGGGTGCTCATCAGGATGGTACTACTTATTCCTGGATTCTGAGTAGTCTGAACTTTACAGCAACAACTATGCTGGGTGTATTTTGCGGGTATATCCTCCAGTCGGTGGCCACAGGTATAAAAAAGGTGTTTTACCTGCTTATACTGGCAGTCTTTTGTTATCTGCTGGCAATTGCGTGGAATCCCATTCATCCGATAATTAAGCATATCTGGACAGGGTCTTTTGTTTTATTTGCAGGAAGTTTTAGTATCCTATTGCTGGCTGTTTTTTATCTGATAATTGATGTTTTGAAGATGAAAGGCTGGAGCCGTATGTTTATCATTATCGGGGCCAATGCCATAGTGGCTTATGTAGCCTGGCACCTTTTCGATTTCCGGTATATTTCCGATATTTTTATAAGAGGGCTGGATCAATACACAGGCAATTGGTATCAGTTTATAAGGAATACAGGTGGATTTCTTACTTTACTCTTGTTGTTGTGGTATATGTATTCCAGGAAAATATTTG
>JAAUTT010000580.1 GCA_012031335.1 Bacteroidales bacterium
CCTGCTGTGGTATATTTGAGGCACGGGAGAATAATCAGCATACATTTTATATTGTCCTTTTGATATAAATGATTTAAATTTAATTTTTTCCGGATAGTTTAATACATCTTTTTTAAAATTATTCCTTCAACCTCCAAAAGATCAAACCGCATAAAAGTAACTTTTTCATTGGGTTCGATCACTATGTCATTTTCGTTTTGCAATTCAGGCAATAAACCTTCAATTATAAAGTCAGTGCTATCATTTAAAATTATAACAACCCGAGGGCGTCCAATTGCACTTCTATCCGGAAAAAAACCTAAAAGATTGATAGTCTTATTTCCAATATTATAAAAATAATTTTCTACCAATAACGAATCATTTATTGAAAATTCAGGTTTCTCCAATTCCAGTACATAAATAAAATCACCAACTTTAGATTTATCTATTTCTACCTTAGTAAGGAAAGTTCCGATGGCTTTTACTTTTGAACTGGTCTCTTCTTTCTTCTTTTCGCAGGAAGAAAATAAGAAAATTGTACAAGCAATAATTGTTAGTGTTTTCATATCAGTACACCCTAATCCGTCACCTCAAAGGTTAATGTATCTGTCCAACAGTTATAGATTTGAGGCCAAGGAGTAAAGTAAGCATACATTCCGTACCATCCCTTTTTAAGGACAGTTTTACTGTCTATTTTAACACCAGGGGAAGTTTTATTTTCATAATTCAATATTCCTTGGACTTCCAATAGATTAAACCGGGTAAAATAAATTTTTTCCTGAGGAAGGATCACAATACTGTCTTTATTTTGTAACGAAGGCAGTAATTCATCAATTAAGAAATTTGTACTGTCATTTAAAATAATAACGATCCTGGGAGGACTGACTGAGGTTCTGGCAACGTATAAATTTTCAAGTGTAATCGTTTTATTTCCGGTATTTTGAAAATAACTCTCAACAAGTACCGAATCATTCACAGAAAATAATGATTTTTCAATCTCCAGAACGTACTTGAAGTCATCAACTTCTGATTTATCGACTTCTTTTTTGTTTTCACATGAAGAAAGCAAAAAGATTGTAAAAGCAATAAAAAATTGTTTTCATAAATTTTATTTTTTTATGGTTCGATTATTTCCATTTTACCATTATTCATCGTAATCGTTGGTTTTAAATCATTTTTATTTACTAAAATAACTTGTTTTTTAATTAATTCATCCATTCGTTTTGCAATAATCAGTGCTTCTTCCTGATTGATTGTACCAAACTGACAAATTTCAACAATAATATTGTTTCTAATAAACAATGTACCATTTTTAAATGAAACTTCACCGACAAAAGTTGGATTATCTATCTTTTTTAATTTATACTCCAATGGCAAAGTTGAGTTTAAAATATAGAATTCAATTAAATACTCCTGTGCCCTAAATACTGAATTAAAAAATGAAATGGTTATCTCAAAAAAAGAACTGTCATTTTTAAACCATCTTGATCTGTATTTAACAAAAGATGAATCATTTTGGTCTCTTGCTTCAAAAAAAATCCTGTTGGGCTTTCTTTCAGTATAATTATTTAATTCAGATATTTTTAGTTTTGAAAGATTAAAACCTTGTAATAATTGATCTTCATTTTTTGGCCAATTATTAAAAATTGAATTCCTGCTTTATTTTTTCTCTTTCAGAATTCATCAAATCATCGGTTTGACCAAAGGCCTGATATTTTATTAAAATAATGGAGAATATGGTAAATATAATGAGTTTTCTTTTCATAATTTGTATTTTTTAATATATTGAAAAATTGTATGAAATAGGGTCTGATGTACTCGTTGCCGGAATATTATCAACTACATTTGATTTGTATGTACCCCAAACCCAACCATATGCCCATGACTCTGTATGTGGGTCATCATCAGGATCTGAATCAACATCAACCTTTAAACACGCGTCAAAAGTTAAATTATTGAATTGACAAAATGCATGATTATTAAATTTTGACCTTCCCACTTGTTCATCATCATCTTCTCCCACTATCATATCTTTTGAATAACTTGGATGTTCATAAAAAGGATTATTGGACCAGCCCCTTCCAATTGCTTTAATACAATTGAGATAACCAAAAGTTTGAACAAATAAATAGCTGGTATTACAACCCAAAGCAGCTGAAAATGTTTTTAAAGCCTTTCCCATATCATAACAGTTAACCTTTATAGTATAGCCACCTATTTCATCCAACATTGTAGTTAAATCGAATGATCCATTAGTTCCGTTGATGGTATATCTTGCGGATCCATCCACAACATTATATAAAAAGCCGGTATGATTGTATAGCCCTTCTGTAATTTTTATAAGGGTATTGGTAACATTTGTCTGGCCGCTTGCCCAATAACACGCTTTATCCAATAACGGTGTCCAGGGATTTTCCATAGGAGCAAGCGGATTGGAGATTAATGTATAATAGGTATGATCCGTCGTTGCCAGAGAAGAAGCTGAACAGAACCCTCCGTCAATGGGTATTGCATATATTGACCATTGCCAGGTATAATTTCTTTTACCTACTGAATTAGGAATTGACCCGGATAACGTTAAAGTAACAAAATCCAATTTATGATAATTGGAAATAAAATAATTGCAAATTGTACCTATTCCGGTTCCGGAGGTTACAGTTAAGTTTATTAACAAGTGCATGTTCTCACAATTACTGTCAAAACTTACCTGAATTTTTCGATTGCTTTGACCTGCTATATAGGCCATTTTTTCAGGTGGTGTATCTTTTACCCACTCCGGCACAGGCACAAAATTGTAATTATCGAGTTTTAAGTAAATCGCATCGTTGGTATTTCCGGGTTCATAATTAAATTTTATTTGCTTAGGCCACACACTTATGTTTGTACTGAATGAAACTTCGGTTATACCAATTATGAAGGCTATTATTAACGACCCCATGATTTTATTAAATTTATTGATTATCATAATTATTGTATATAAAATTTTCAATAAGGTTAATAATTTTAATTTGTCAAAGTCATTCTTTTGGTATCAATTACATTTCCATCAGCTATTAAAGAATAAATGTAAATCCCTGGCCTCAATTCGTTTTTTGTTATTTCCACATTTGATTTTCCTCTTGAATAGAGCGATAAAGATTTTAATTGTTCTCCATTCAAATTATAAATACAAATTGAAGCTGAAGTCACATTCTCAGAAAGGAAGTATTCAATCTTAGTATTTTCACTGAATGGATTTGGGGAGTTTTGGAACAATTGATTTTCCTCATTATAATTAAAATTTGATGTGCTTTTAAAATTTCCAGTTTCCATTTTAAATTTTAGTTCATCTATCATTTTTTGTTGTTCTTTAATGGCTTCTACCAAAACCGGTACAATTTTCGAATATTCTATTCCATAAATATCTGTAGAGTCATCATAGGTAACAACCTCAGGTAAAATTTTATATACATCCTGAGCAATAAAACCAATATTATTTTTCTTTGATTTTCAAGTTTCATTCTCAGGTTCGTATCTTTAATTGAGTCATTTATAAATACTTCTTTTTTCCAATCAAATTTTACCTTTAGTCCATAATCAATTCTAAGGAGTTTGGAATTTCTTTAATATTTTCTTTGAATCTCCTATCAGAAGGATCTGTAAAACCATAACTATACATATGATCGAATGCTTGATTCATAGATCCAACAAAACAGTTATTATTATTTTCTGGCCTTATTATAAAACCATAACCTGACGACTCAATTATCAAATCACTATAGGAGTGCTGTAAAACCAAAGATGTATTGCATCTTATACTTCCATTTACATTAAGTCGATAAGGGGATAATGGAGATGTATTGATTCCAACGTAATTATTACAATCAACCTGAATAGCTTGTCCTAAAACTGAAAAACTGAATAAAAAAATTAAAATTAAAGTTGAAAATGTTCTCATGATGCTTAATTTTTATTGTTAATAAAAAACTTAATTAACTCAAAGGTAATCATTACACTGAATTAAAAGTTCAGTGTATCCAAAAGATACAAAATTTAGATTTAGACTAAATTAAAAAAAGACAATGTGTTATCATTCTTATATTCGTATGAGTTAGAATTCGGATTGAACCAGATATTCGCTCCAAGTTTCTTTAGTTCTGTAATATAATTGTATACCTGACGTTCGCAAATATCCAATTTCATGGAAAGCTCCTTTGGTGTTCCTGTTGATTTTTGTTTTATTAACCTGTCTATTTGAGACAACCTGTTAATGTACTTTAGTCCTGACATAATTAATAAAAAGTTTAAGTGTTA
>JAAUTT010000581.1 GCA_012031335.1 Bacteroidales bacterium
AACTTTTTCATCCAGGCTACGGCATTATCCAACCTATGGTCTTCGAAGTGAAACCATTGACATATGCCAAACTCAGGTGTATAATCGGTAAAATGTTTGAGAGCCAGCTTGGGAGTGCCGTCTTCCTGAAGTAAACCCATGTAAAAATGTCTGTAATACGAAGAGCCTTCTGCTTCGCGGTGGCGGGTAGTTGCTTCCCACGATTTGGGCAGATCGTACAGGCTATACCAATGTATCCTTCCGGCTTTACCTCGTAACAATTCCGCTGTACGCTGAAGACCAAATTCCTGCACCTCTTCGGCTCCAAAAGAGGATACCCCCACTTCGGTTACCCAAACAGGCAGGTTGGTAACAGCTTCAATTTCTGCAATCTTTCGCGGCCATTCGTTAACTGGCCACAGGTTCCAGTCGAGCGGAAAACCATGAACGGCAACAGCATCCAGATCGAGCAGAACACCCGAATCCTTCATACGTTGAATAAAAAAGGGGTCAATAGGTGATATACCACCCAAAACCCTTAAAATACGCGGGTTTACTGCTTTACAAGCCACAGCAGCCAGTTTCACCATACCGGCATATATCTGCCATTCAGGATCCACCTCAAAATCCCAGTGTGATTTGTTATTCGGCTCGTTCCAGAATTTTACTGCTTCAATCATGTATTTAATGGTTAATTAGCTTTATTATATAACTTTCTTGCGACGACAAATATAAACTTCCCGTTCAGGATGAAAAATAATCTCGAATCCCGAGCTTCGCAGCATGGCTTCCATGCAGGCGCGATTTGGTATCCACCAGTTGGTGGGGTCGTTTGCATAACGATGTTCAATAAAATACATCTGGGGAAAATGCTGGTTTTCGAATATGTCTGTTTCCCAGAAATCGTAATTGTTGTCCACAGGTTCCACTTTATCACTGCCTCGCTGCATTGACTGAAACACCAGGATATCCTTCACAACATTTTCGTACAATAAATCCAATGCGAGCAGCGGATGACGCAGATGGTAAAGCACACCCATAAAAATAACCACATCGAATTTTTCTCCTAATGAGGCAATATTATACACCGACATATTTCGGAATTCTATATCAGCACCTAATGTTTGTGCGGCATAGCGAGCCTGAGCCAGGTAACGTTCGTCAGTATCAATCCCTATTACCCTTTCGGCGCCACGTTGTTTCATTTCGATTGAATAAAAGCCTGCATTGCAACCAATATCCAAAACTGATTTTCCTGTTAAATCCTGAGGCAGCGTATTGGCAAAATTCCGGAATTTAACATTCGGGTAATCGCCCAAAAAGTGGTCGGGCGCTGTTTTAATTCCATATAAATCAATGTTATGAAACCATTTCCCGAGTTTTTCTATATCTTTTTGTATTTGATCACGGTTGTACCCATCGGGTAAAATAGCCGGAATGTTCATTGTATATCTAAATTTTAGTAACTGTTTGCTTACCTCTAACGGCATTATATTCCGGGTAAGATTCCCGAAACATGGGAAACACCAGGTATAATAATATACAATTGTAGTGTAGAAATTGTTTTAAGAGGTATAAAACGAAAATTTCCACATTAATTTACCAGTAAGCCGTTCGTAAGGTGTTCGACCAGCCACCGGTAGTAGGTTTTGTTGTGCATCAACTCGATATGCGACCCGGATTCAATGATTTTACCTTTCTGGAGTACCATTATCACATCCGACTTTACGATGGTAGTTAACCTGTGTGCAATCGTTATGGTGGTGCGATTTCGGGTAAGCTTTTCAATGGCTTTCTGAACATTGGCCTCCACTTCCAGGTCGAGAGAAGCCGTTGCCTCATCCAGAATCATAATTGGAGGATTTACCAATACCGCCCTGGCAATGGCCACACGTTGCCGCTCTCCTAAACTGAGATTACTGCCCCGTTCACCAGCCATGCTCAGGTAACCGTCGGGCATCTCCATAATTCTGTCGTGAATATTTGCAATGCGCGCTGCTTCTGCAATCTGAGCCATCGATGCATCTTTTTTGCCATAAGCAATATTATTACGTATCGACTCATTAAAAAGTAAGGGTTCCTGTAAAACAATACCAATGCTGTTGCGCAGCGATTTCTGTTTAATATCACGTAAATCGTTACCATCCAGCAAAATGGCTCCACTCTCCGGGTCATAAAAGCGTTGAATGAGCGAAACAATAGTTGATTTTCCTGAACCCGAAGCCCCGACAATAGCTACCGACTGACCTGGTTTTATAAGAAAACTTACATCATCCAGCAAATAGGTTTTTGAATTTCTGTACCTGAAACTTACATGATCAAAATGGATTTCCCCTTTTATATTTTTCAGGCTGATTGCGTTGGGCTTATCTCCAATAAATTCCTGATTGTCGAGAATTTCGAAAATATGTTCGAGCGAAACAGTAGCATTTCTAAAAACTTTGTAGGTATTGGTAAGCGTATTAACCGGTCCGAAAAGACTGGAGACATAGGCCAGAAAAGCAACAAGAGTTCCGATTGTTATTTCATTAATAATAATGAGATATGTTCCCAGACTCAAGGCTGCAATGCGCGCCACCACAGTAACGAACCGCTGGGTCGAACCGATCATCGAATCGAAATAAACTCCTTTGTTCACTTTCTCGTTTGCACGTTTTACATTCCGCATAAAACGCATCTTTTCGTTATCTTCCATGGCAAACTGCGCACAGTAACAATAGACATAAGCACTTCGTTGAAACGTGTATAAATTTTTGCCCATTGGTTCATCAGGAACTTTTCGCGTTTAACCTGTTTGGGAGACACTCTCCAGGCAATAAGGGTAGGAATTGGGGCAAACACCAAAATCAGGAGTGTCATTCTCCAGTCGAGGCGAAACATAACCACCAGTGCCAGTATAAGAAAAAGGACCGAAGGCAGAACGTTAAAAAAAATCTCACTTACCGCACCTACAAATCCTTGAATTGACCGTTCCATTTTCATCATAATGGAGCCTACTCCCTCTTTCTTATGGAAATCGGAAGGTAAAACGTGCAATCGTCCAACAGTTTCGTTCAACAGATTATACTGTACATTAAGTCGAACATCCCACCCAACCCAGTTCGAAAAAGCCGATGCAAAATTCGATATCAGCGAAACAGCAAAGAAAACGACAATTCCATAAATCAGGTAAGAGATCTGTTCCGGAGTGCCAATATGGTCGATTATAGTCTTAATAATAATTGGCTCGGCTACATTAACCGCTGCAATGAGGGAAGTGAGCAAAAATATAAGCACAAGTTTTCCCTTGTAAGGCATAACCAGTTTTAGGGCCCTTACGATATATCCTTTTTTGATTTCCTGCTTCTTCATACGATGATATTACCTTAAAACCGGATTTAACTGAAATAACAAAGCAGAAATTAAACTGTTGAATAATAACCGTATTCTCTCGTGGCTGGAAAACGAAACCAATAACGTCTTAAAAACCTATTCAGTTTTATTATGACATACCCGGAAATCGCAATATTTTATTTAGTTTTAAATTTTTAAAGCATCATATTCGGAAACAGAAAAAAGGAATGAATCAACCGGAAATTGAAGAGGAGTTGAAAGCGCTGTTATCTCTTATCAAAAGGGAAAAAGAAGAGGAATTAGCCCAGTACAATATTAAAATGGCAGGCACTTCTTTTGCTGAACGTCGAAAACAAGGCTTATGCTGGTACCCGGTAAGAATTGAAAAAACAAGCTTCGATGCTGGCGAAAGGCTTATGGTTCGCATTTCACGTTCAAGGGAGCACCTGGATTCCCATCTTTTTCAGTCAGGAAACCACTCCGGCTTTTTTCGAATGGCGCAGGTAACCCCGAAGACGATTCGGTAAATGGTGTAGTAAACCAGGTTAAGGAACAGGAAATGATTATTACGTTGAACAGCGACGATCTCCCTGATTGGATATACAGCGGACACCTTGGTGTCCATCTTCTTTTTGATGAGAACTCGTACCGGGAAATGGAAAATGCAGTCACTTTTCTTATCAAAACCAGGGAAGAACGCATTAACCAGATAAAAAGTGTTTTACTTGGCGATACCAATGCACTTTTTTCGACGGAGTCGGCTTTACGTGTTGGAACGCTTAATGAAAGTCAGAACAAAGCCTTAACGCTTATAAACAAGGCCCAAGATGTAGCCATAATACATGGTCCTCCCGGAACCGGAAAAATCACCACCCTGGTAGAGGCTATTATGCAGGTTTTGCGCGAAGAACAGCAAGTTTTGGTATGTGCTCCAAGCAATACAGCAGTAGATT
>JAAUTT010000582.1 GCA_012031335.1 Bacteroidales bacterium
GAAAAAAATTAAAGTAATACAATAAAGAGTAGTATGAATTTCATTTTACGCCCCTGGAAAGTAACCGATATCGACAGTTTGGTTAAATATGCCAATAATTACAATATTGCAAAATACCTGACTAATGCTTTTCCATACCCATACACTGTGGCCGATGGCGAAAAGTTTATAACAATGTATTCAGGCGAAAAAACTCTCGAGTATTTGCGATAGAAGTAGGAGGTGAAGCAGCGGGTTCAATTGGCGTATTCCCGCAAGCAGACATTCACAGCAAAAATGCCGAAATGGGTTATTGGCTTGCCGAATCATTCTGGGGAAAAGGAATAATTACCGAGGCCATCTGCCAAATGGTTGGCTATGGCTTCGAAAACTTCGATATAACCCGCATTTATGCACGTCCATTTGGATCAAATAAGGCATCGCACAGGGTATTGGAAAAAGCAGGGTTCAGGCTCGAAGCTCGTTTCGAGAACGTGATTTTTAAAAATGGAAGCTGGGACGATGAATGTGTTTATGGCATTCGAATATGATACCTTGTTTTCAATGATTAATAAAAGCTTAAACACTAATGCAGTAGTAGCTGTTTAAAAATTCAGTACTTTTAGCCCTTGAATTTGTTATTAATTAAATGTATAAACACACTGTCAATCACACCGTTTTCGCTTTCGATACCCTTGCCGAATTAATGGCAAAAGCATCACCTTTGCGTTCGGGCGATCAATTGGCAAGTATTGCTGCCCGCTCGTACCAAGAACGTGTGGCTGCACAAATGGCTTTGGCCGAGCTTCCTCTATCCGAGTTTCTCTCAGTGCCTCTTATACCCTACGAAACAGATGAGGTAACCCGTCTTATCTTTGATACGCATGACAAAAAAGGCTTTAACCTCATAGCTCACCTTACAGTAGGCGATTTTAGAAACTATATACTCGAGCATACCACTCAAAAGGCCGAATTCGAAGCTATTCGGCAGGCTATTACTCCTGAAATGGCTGCGGCGGTTAGTAAAATCATGAACCTTCAGGACATGATTGCTGTCAGTGCTAAATGTGAGGTGGTTACCCGCTTCAGAAATACAATTGGACTGAAGGGGAGAATGGCTACCCGTTTACAACCCAATCACCCGACTGACGATGTAAAGGGGATTCTGGCCTCGACGCTCGATGGGCTCTACTACGGAAGTGGCGATGCTGTTATTGGAATCAATCCTGCTTCGGATAATGTTACTACACAGGTTCACCTGTTGAAACTGCTTGACGAGTTGCGCGAAAAGTTCCAAATACCCTCCCAATCCTGCATTCTTAGTCATATTACCAATACCATACTGGCCATTGAGCAAGGGGCTCCGGTTGATCTGGTGTTTCAATCCATCGCTGGCACACAGAAAGCGAACGAAAGCTTTGGAATAAGCCTTGGCATTCTTAAAGAAGGACACGAGGCAGCCCTTTCTCTGCAAAGAGGTACTGCGGGGAATAACCTCTTGTACTTCGAAACAGGCCAGGGAAGTGCACTTTCGGCGAATGCCCATCACGGTATCGACCAACAGACTATAGAAGCAAGGGCTTACGCTGTGGCTCGTGCATTTGACCCATTTTTGGTAAATACCGTAGTCGGGTTTATAGGACCTGAGTACCTTTATAATGGCAAACAAATAATACGGGCAGGGATTGAAGACCATTTCTGCGGTAAACTGATGGGATTGCCCATGGGCTGCGACATTTGCTATACCAACCATGCTGAAGCCGATCAGGACGATATGGATACCTTATTAACATTGCTTGGAACTGCTGGCTGTAACTTTATTATGGGAGTGCCCGGAGCAGACGATATCATGCTCAACTACCAAAGCACGTCCTTTCACGATGCGCTATATATAAGGCAGCTTCTTGGACTTCGCCCAGCTCCCGAATTTGAACAATGGCTTCTGAAAATGGGAATTTTAAACGAAAAGCTACAAATAGCCAATTCCGGCGATATGCGCAACATGTTGAAAATTATAACCGAATAGCACCTATGGAAGCTGACAGTTGGCATATACTGAAAAAATTTACTCATGCACGAATCGCTAACGGACATGCGGGAAGTGCTTTGCCAACTCGGGAAGTGCTTCATTTCAGAATGTCTCATGCATTGGCTCGCGATGCGGTATATTCAAGCCTCGATGTCGACCAATTAAGCCGTTCATTGAGTAATTCAGGGATGCCCTCTATTACCTTGCACAGTCAGGCGCAAGATCGAAGCGACTATCTTTTGAACCCAAACAAAGGAAGGGTACTTGATAAGGATAGTATAGAAAAGCTCCAATCAGAAGGAGCTTTGGAAGTCGATTTGTGTATAATTATTGCCGATGGCTTATCAGCCAGTGCTGTAAATCTACATGCTCTGAATGTTATAGAACTCCTAAAAGTTCATTTACCTAGCTGGCAACTGGCAACTGTTGTATTGGTTAAGCAAGCCCGGGTTGCGATATCGGATACTATTGGGGAGTTGATTCGTGCGAAAATAGCCTTAATCCTAATAGGCGAAAGGCCCGGTCTTAGTTCACCAAGCAGTATGGGGGCTTACATTACCTACCAACCTAAAAGCGGTAATACCGACGAGAAACGCAATTGCATATCCAATATTCAACCCGAAGGACTGAGCTATGAGTTTGCTGCTTCTAAAATAGCTTACATGCTCAACCAAATGCGCATGCAGCAGCTTTCGGGAGTAAAGCTAAAGGACGATTTCGATGGTAGCCTGATGCAACTGGGTGAGCAAGCAAAGATGGTTTTATAAAAATAACCAAAGAATTAACATTATAAAACAACAAAATGGAACATTCAAAAACAAGCGCTACATTCGAAATTCCCGGTTACAAAGTAGTTAAATGATTATTTTTGAAATACTGTTTATTCTATTACGATGAACCATTACGACTCATTTATACAATACATTCAACAGCACAATTCCTATTCGCCCGAAGAAATCGAACGGGCCTGTTCGGCTTTTGAAGTAGAGCATATTGCAAGTGAAGCTGAGCTTTTTCGCAATGGAGAGCGGTATGCCAAAGTTGTATTCGTTGTGAGCGGGGTGTTGCGGGTTTATATTGTAGACGATAGCGGCGAAGAAATAGTGAAAAATTTCGTGGCCGAAAACGACTTTTTTGCTGATATGGACAGCTTTGACAAAAACCTGCCTTCGAACCTCAATGTTAGCGCTGTAACCGATTGCACCCTGCTTACCCATTCCAAAGCCACATCGGAGCGTATGAAGTCGCAATTCCCCAACTGGGATTATTCCATAAAAACTGCTGCACTGGAAGCTACCACCCAAATGATTACAAAACAAAATTTTTTACGCATTGGCGATTCTTCAGACCGTTACCGGCATTTTGTTGAGAAATTTCCTTATTTAGCCCAGCGGGTACCTCTCAAATATGTTGCCTCGTACCTGCGTATTACCCAAAGCTCGCTGAGCAGGATACGTAAACAAGGTTGGGAGTGATTCTTTTTCCCGTTTCGGGGAATTTAACCCAAAAAACAGGCTGTTCAATTTTTAAAAACCTTGCTTCATAAAGCACTATTTTTATTTTTTATTAAATGTGTATTTCCTTTGCAAAAGAAAACAAACGTTCGCTTATGCAAATTCAAAAACCGGAAATACGAGAGAAGATTTTGGCTCGCTCCATGTCATTGTTCTACATGCATGGATTTGAAAAAACTACCATGCGGCAAATTGGTTCAGGTATTGGTATGAGTGTTAGCAATTTGTATAAATATTTCCGCAATAAGGAAGTGTTGTTCGATGAGTTGGTAAGCACCTTCATACTCGTTACCTTACAGGTTACAAGGCTTTTCTGGCACATTCCGAAGACCATGCTTTTGATGGCGATGCCGAGGTAATGCTTGCTGGCGGTCTGTTTGAAAGCATCAAAGGGCACACCCACGAGTTTGTGCTGCTAATGGAGAAAAGCCGGGGGACGAAATACGAGAACTTCTCTAACGAACTTACTGTCGCCCTGGTAGAGCATATTGTACACGATGTTGCCATCGACCAAAGCAAGAAACTCATGGTCGAAGTGTTTGTTGTAATTAGCAAATAAAAAAGTATCATTTTTTCGCAAAAGTAAAGTACCACATTTTATTGGTTTTATAGATTCAAGGAAAGCCTTCAAGCCTTGTGAGCCGGGCTCACAAGCTTGAAGGCTTTCCTGAGTTATTTTTCAAAATTTCTTTACGGTTTTCCATCCGGTAGCTGTTGCCTTCTAATTTAACTACTTCGCAAT
>JAAUTT010000583.1 GCA_012031335.1 Bacteroidales bacterium
TGGCTTATTTGGTTTAATCTTCTTATCATTGCTTGTGTAATGGTCGCATGTATGAAATATAAACGTGCTAAAGTCAGAGTGATGGAGTGCACTGGCAGCATTCCTGGCGTATCTGACCCACACAAGTCTGTACATTCACTAGGGAATGTCGATAACAAGGAATTTCACGATGATCATGATAAAGAGACAAAAGGTCATGATGCCGACGAAATTTCGAAGATAGTGACGTCAAAGAACAGTAAAGGAACTTTCAAAGCTATTTCGGCATCTACGGTATCTTTGGTTTCAATGTATTGTTTTATACCTGCACCCAGCCGTATCATATCAAATGCATTGGCATACTCAGCACGTATAAGAGCGCTATCGGGCACAGCCAATTGAACCTGACCCAATTCCGATTCGAGATCTGAAAGATACATTGCTAATCCCTGATAGTCATAGGTACCCCGGTTATAATACCTGTCCATGAAGCTTTGTACGGAAGCAGAATCTATATCCATCATCAATTCCTTTACACCTTCAAGTACCTTCTTAAAAACAGCATCGATCACTAACCTTATCCCGTATCCCAAACTGGAAAGCCAGATTGGCAGTGGTCATATTCACCATTTCAAATTCCTCGAAATGATTGTATTTTCCTGCATGAAGCACCAGTTTACCCATTTTGGATGCCTTATCCCGGAATACATAAGAATTGAGAAAACTTTCAAGCGGAAGGTTGTCACTGCTGCGATAATTCCAGCTTAAAGCTGCTCCTGTGGCAAAGCCGGCATAGCTTACGGGAAGGTATTGCCAGTGTCCCATATCACCCCAGTCGGTTATCAGCATTCCTTTGGCGCCGTACTTTACCGCATTGGATGTGGCATTCAGAATATTTCCCAGCATATTTTCGGTGCGGCCAGTAAGTGTTGTCCAACTGCTGGTGCCGGGACATACATAATAATCGAGACCGGTACTTTTAAAAAGTTTGCCGTTCTTTTCGAAAGGATAGGATGACTCATAACCCCAGTCCAGAACAGTTATGTCCTTTGGGATTTTTGAGATAATTTCAGGGTGTTTGAGAATGATATCACCCCACATCATCATTTTTTTATTATGCTTTGCAGCGAGCTGATGCATTTTCATGGTATAGTCGAGATACACCGGTCCAACGCCTCTTTCCTTAACATTTTTTTCGCTTTTGCCTTTTCCAAGTTCAAAGGGTTCGTCGAGATTAAAATTGATACATCCCGAGGTGAAATTCGGAAGCAGATCGGCTGTCATCTGCTCAGCGAGTTTAAGACTGCGGGGATCGGCGGGATCAATGGTGGTTTTTACCTTTTGTATTCCCAGCATCATGTAACCATCGGGACATTCGGCCAGGTCCTCATATTCAGGTGTAGCAAGCCAGGCGGCCATATGACCGAAAACATTGTGGTTTGGAACAAGATCGATACAGCGGTCGCTGCAAAACTTATCAAGGTCCTGAATTTCTGCAGGTGTAAGAGGTGTTTCCCTGCCTTCCCACAAATGTTTAAACGATGGGTAAGCAAAGGAAAATCCTTCGACATAAAGCTGTACCTGATTATATTTAAGGTCGGCAAGATATGCGATCATCAGCTTTAATGTTTCAACTGATGGTACTTTATCGCGGCTTATGTCGAGCATTACGCCGCGTATTTCGAGATCGGGCTTATCTTCAGCCAGCAAACAGGGAATTTTACCGGCATATGTTCTGTTCAGCACTTTAAGAGTGGTTATAGCGTAATGCATACCTTCGCGGTTGCTGCATGCTATCTCAATGCCTCGGGGAGTAATATTCAATGTATAGGCTTGCTTGCCTAAATCAGTATCTTTTTTAAGGGTTATACCTCCGGCACCGGTCTTTATCTGTTTTCCGGAAAAGCCATCTGACTCAATTGGAGAAGCTGTTGCTTAAACTCCTCGGGCGATTCAATAAATAAAACCTCAGGAAAGGTGTAAATCCCTGGTTTAACTTCAAGCTTTTGGGGATATGGAAGCAAATTAATCACCGTTTGGGAAGCTGCTGTTAATTTTACCGGCGATTCATAAAATGCAGCTTTGGATTTTTGGGATCGGGCTTTGGTTTCGTTAAGAAAATTCTTTTCGAGATGGTTATAGTATAAGTACAGGCCCAGCATCAAAAACAATAAAAGGCTGAACAGGGTCAAAAAGATATTCCTGAGAATTCTTAAAAATCTCTTCATAGTGTAAATGTTAGGTTAAGATTCAGAAGTAGTTAGTCTCTTTTCTTCCGCCCGAATAATGTTTTACCACCCATAAAGCCCCAACCACCGCTTCCCAGCAAAAAACCAAGGGCATAACCAACACCGTTGTTATTCTGGGCATACATGGTCACATCGTCGAACATGAGCATACCGATAAAATCAAAAGGGGCTATAAAGCCATGCCATAAACCTCCGAAAAAACCATAGGTATCTCCGGTAAGACATTGATCAACAGATTCCTTATCGGCACACGAGGTAAACAGAAATACTGTAAGAAGGATCAGAAGCAAAGGAACAGCAGCAGTTAAGTGTTTTTCATAATAGAGATATTAGCTGTTAGCAAAAATAAAAACCTAAGGTAGTAAATATCGGATTATCCAACTGAAGTCCTGCTTATTTCGCAAGGGCTCCACTCAGAAGTTCAGGAAAAACCAGGATGTTAATCCTTTACACGCCTCATTACTTCGAGACACATGCGTGCATTGTGATAAGGGCACTTCCAGGGGCCAACCTTATCGTATGTCAGTATAGGTTTGGCATGCTCATCTACCCGGTAAAACCATTCTCCATAACGGCGATCGATCTGGTATTTCTTTAAAAAGTCCCAGAAACCAAAAGCAGCATCCAGGTATTTAGGATCGTGACTGATTTCAAAAGCATTTAAACACCCTACCACACCTTCGGCCATGGTCCACCATTCGCGGTCGGTTTCGTTGCCCATATCCGGAATATAGTCGGCATATAATCCTCCCAATGGATCGATACCCAGGAGCGCAGCATCCGTCATTTTCAGAGCTGTTTCCTTTACCCTGGCAAGTAATGCGGGGTTACCGATTTTTTCGGTAGCTTCCTGGAGTAACCAGGCACCCTCCACATCGTGACCATACGAAAGTTTTCCGGATACTACTTTCCAGTCGGTTTCCATGAACATATTAAAATGACCGGTTTCGTTATTGACAATATGATTTAGGAAAACCTCGATGAGATGTTCTATTTTATTACGCAGACCGGCATCCTTCCAAATATCGTAGAGATTGGAATATGCCTCCAGAACATGAAGATGAGTATTCATGGTTTTTTCCACATTCAAATCCTTGTCGCTCAATCGCTGGTCCTCAATTAAACTCCAGTTACGCTGGTAGGCTTCGAAGTAACCCTTGTATCCCGGATCAAATGCTTTTTCTTCAATAACTCTGTATATATCAAGGGCAATGTTAAGGCTTTCGTCATTCCCCGAAGCTTTATAATATTCGGATAATCCATAAATGGTAAAGGCCAGCGCATAAATCTGTTTACGGGTATCCAGGGGCTTGCCGGTGTGATCTACCATCCAGTATACACCACCATATGTTTTATCTATAAAATGATCTTTTACATATTCGTAAGCCCTTGAAGCCAGCTTAAGCAGGTCGGGTGCTTTCAGGGCATTAAAAGCCGCCGAAAAAGTCCACAGGATACGGGCATTTAAAATACTACCCTTATTGGCTGTGATGTCCACAACATTGTCGTTGCTGATTCTGCCATAGAAACCTCCGTTGGTGCGGTCAATCGTGTATTTTGTCCAGTAGGGAAGGATATTCCTTTCCAGTTCGGCAGTAAGTTCCTGTTTTAGTTCCTGTAGTGTCATAGGGTGGTAATTGAAATGCTTTTGTATTCCTTAAAATTAATAATTTATTGCTTACTGTGTTCCCTTTAAACGCTGTTCTATAATACTATGAATATGCTCTACTTCGGCTGCGAGCCCTTCTTTATTGACTGAGACTAAAGTATATGGTGGCTGAATATGCAGAAAAATTCTTCCGGGCTGAATGGCTTTTGTTCCGGGTTTCATGATATCAAAAGAACCCTGTATGGCAACAGGAACTACCGGAAGACCAATTTCCTGTGCGGTTACAAAGGCTCCTCTTTTAAAGGATCCCATTTTACCGGTACGTGTACGGCTTCCCTCAGGAAAAAAACAACTGAGGTTCCCTTTTGTAAATTTTTTTTTGCTTTTTTAATGGTATTCGGCTGCCTTTAAAGGGTTTGATCTGT
>JAAUTT010000584.1 GCA_012031335.1 Bacteroidales bacterium
TAAGACCTCTCGTCCGGATATAGAGGCTGGCATTGTCACTACATCGAGCAAAAACATATAATCGCGGGCGTTAATTTCTATTCCATAATTTTTTAACCAGAGGCAACGGAATCTGATAATTCCCACTCGTTTCCGAAATTGTTGTAGCTACTATCTGACTTCTTTCCAGATCAATCAGGTTTATTTTTGCCTGAAGTGGATCATTAGTCTTGCTATCTGTTATAGTCCCTCTGAGTGTAATAGTGGTATCGACAGATACCTCCTGTGGAATCCTTGCAAAAATATCACTTACAGGATTATCATTGTAAGAAATAAGCTGGTCTTCGGACATCAGTATCATTTCCTTTTCTGTCCCCAGAAATATTACCTTATAGATATCTTTCCCACCTCTCGAATCGGGTCGAGTGGTAGAAAAATAACCCTGTTTCTCATTATTAGATGGACGGAAATACAACTCATCGTCGGGAGTATTAACAGGATAACCAATATTTTGAGGCTTCGACCAGCTACCTTTTTCATCCTTTTCAACCCTGAAAATATCATAGCCGCCAATATTATTATGTCCCCTGGAACTAAAATAAAGGACCTTCCCATCGGGATGAACATAAACTCCTTCCTCATCATAAAGTGTATTGATTGACGATCCGGCATTTTTTGGGGAAACCCATTTGCCTTTTTTATTTTTAATTGAATAAAAAATATCCTTCCCGCCAAACGATTCCCTTGGGTCTTCAGATACAAAATAAACCTCATTTCCATCTGCCGTCATTGTCAAAGAAGTTTCTCTTTCATCAGTATCAAAACCACCTCGAAGTTTCGATGGCTTTGTCCATTTCCCTTTTTTTAGCTCAGAATACTGAAGATCTCCATTATTTTTATAGCCATTGTATAAAAACATAGTTTTGCCATCTGCCGAAACCCATACTACACTATTATGGTGCTTGTTATTAAACTTTAAATCCAGCCGCTTGGATGCTTTCCAATTATTCGAATCCTTTTCAGCAAAATAAATATCCTCGTTAAACCTGAAATCCAGTTCATTAGGCTTAGATTTTCCCGAAACCGGTCTTCGGGAAACAAAATACATTACCGAATCATGCGGTCCAAAAACCGCGTTGTAATCATCGTATTCGGAATTCACCTCTTCGCCCAGATTTTTAATTATAACCCTTCTTGGGTTTGCAACAATTTCTTTTGCATTCAGGCATTCTTCCTTGTATTTTAGTATTTGCGGACCATTTTTCTTCTTATCCTTTTTCTTTAGAAAATGATAATATAATTCGTATTCCTTAATTGCATTCTCAAATTCCATATTAAAATGATAAGCTCTGGCTAACAAAAAATGAATATCTGTAATGATCTGTGGATTTGAAAAATAAGCTTTACTTAGATAGGTAATAGCTTCTCTTTTTTTATCTGTTTCGAGACAACAAATACCAATCTTGTAATTCAGTTCTGCATTTTCGGGATTATAAGGATAAGCCTTCAGATATTCACTCAATGCAATTGATAAAGCTCCCTTACCTTTTTTACCAAATTATCACCCTCCTTTACATGAAACCATGCTTCCCTGAAACCTGACTGTTTTACCTTAAATTCGTGTCGGGAAACCTTTACTTCCAATTGAGCAAAAAGATATGGATTATATATGAACCCTATAATGGCCAGAATAATGGTTATTTTTTTCATTAGTGAAATTTTTATGTTTTTAGGTTATCCCTGTGTTTCAGGTAGGTGAAACCGCAATATTTAAAAATTATTCTAATGGGTATTTAATTGTTGATATCCACAAAAACGCTTTGCTAAGTTGTGCTTCAGCAAAACATTTAAATTTCATAAGATCTTATTTACAATCCTTTAAATAAATTTTAGCTTCCTGGATATTTAAACTGTCTGCCATATGCCAGTCGGCACAAGCACCATCCAAATCACCCGAAAGTTCTTTAACATAACCTCTGTTCAAATAATACTCCCCTTTCTGAGGTTGACCTCCAATTACCAAATTCATGCTATTTAAAGCATCCGAATGTCTTTCTTCTTTCGCATATATAACAGCCTGGTTATTTATAGAATAGAGATATTTGGGATTTGATTTTAAAGCATACTCAAAATCATACTTTGCTCCCTCCAGATCGCCTGATAAATACTTTGCAACTCCCCTCTTATTCCATACAACCGATTGAAATGAATCAGCAGTGATAGATTTGGTAAATGCATTTATAGCAACTTGAAAATCCCCCATTTCTTTTTTTACGCTGCCCAGATTAGCATAAGCGAGAGCAAAATCCGGTTTTAATTCAATGGCCTTTTCATAATCGGAAATAGCGCCGGAAAAATCCTTTAACAAAAATTTAGCACTCCCCCGATCATGCCAAGCCTGATAAAATGTATTTCTTTTGTCGAGACAATAAGTAAAATCTAGTAATGCAGCTGTTGCATCATTTTTCATCAGGTTGATAATACCCCTGTGATAATAGGCGATGTACTCATTGTATCCCTTTGAAATTGAAGTATTAAGACCAATTAGTGCTTTCTCAAAATCCTTATTTAAAAATTGAATATACGCCATTCCATAATAAGCTTCACCTGATTCGCTGTTTAGATGAATGGCTTTTTCAAAATCTGCATTTGCTTCTTTCAGCTTGTTTTGATAGAGGTAAATTTTACCACGCTCAGTATAAGCAGTAATAAAATCAGGATTTAGCTCTAACGCCTTATTTAAAAGCGCTAAGGCGTTATTAATATCATTTGTTTTCAGAGAAGTTACTGCCTGGTTGAAGGCCTTTTTAGATTCGGTATCATGGTCATTGTTTTGAGCATTAATCGGCTGTAATTGCATTAAACCAGCGAATATTATTAATACAGCACTAAATAAGTAAGTTTTGGACATATTCGAAAATACTTAAATGAATATTGTTTTTTACGAAATATGATTAATTTTGATTTACAGAAACTCAGTTTTTTATAACCAAGGTAGTAAAAAGTTTTAGTGAAAACAATTAACTAGCATCAAGTATAAACATGATAACCGATTTATCCTATCTCAACAACATGTCCGGCGGCAGCAATGAAATTATCAAAGAAATGATTGGTATTTTCAATGAGCAGTCGGTGGAATATATCCGGGACATGCAAAATACCTGGACGAAAAAAATTACCTGCTTTTAGGAAAACTGGCTCATAAGGCAAAATCTTCTGTTGCAATTATGGGTATGAATGAATTGGCAGCCGATCTTAAAACTTTGGAAATTAATACAAAAGAAGAAAAAGATATTGAATCCTATCCTGCTTGTGTAGAAAAATTTATTTCCCAAATGAAGCAGGCTATAACAGAATTGAATGAAATAGCTGCAAAATTATAATTTACATAAATTCATTAAAGATGCTTAAAGTTGAATTGATCAATAACATTTATGTTGCTTCATTTGAAAATCTGAATCGCTTCAACGCACTTGTAACCGAACCGGTTAAAGAACAACTCAACAATTTGTTCAATAAACCTAACACAAAACTTATTCTTAATTTGGAAGGAATTAATTTTATTGACAGTTCTGGTTTTGGAGTTTTCCTTTCAGTATTTAAAACTGCTAATATTAATTACGGGCATTTTAAGATATGCAATGTAGGTAAAGAGGTAATGGAGCTCTTCAAGCTTTTACAATTGCATAACGTATTTGAGATTTACAGCGACCTGGACGATTGTATTTAAAAGTTTTCAAATTAAAAGAGTTCAGGTGATACCACCTGAACTCTTTTAATTTGAAAATACCAGATTTTCGTCAAATGCATCAATTTTTATTATTTCATTCTTTCGAACTTTACCGGCAAGAATCCTTTTGGAAAGTTCGTTAAGAATGTATTTTTGAATCACCCTCTTAACAGGACGCGCCCCGTATTGGGGATCGAAGCCTTGTTTGGCAATCCAATCCAAAGCATAATCCGAAATTTCCAGCTTAATTTCATTGCCTTCAAGCTGTTTCATTACATTATCAAGCTGTAATTGAATTACCTGCCTTATTTCTTTATAACTCAAAGGAGTAAACATTACAATTTCATCCACACGGTTAAGAAACTCCGGCCGTATAGTCTGACGCATTAGTGCCATCACTTCATCATTTGTTTTACGCAATATTTCTTCCCGGTTCCTGTCATTTATTCTATCCATGCTTTCCTGAATGATATGTGAACCGATATTGGAGGTCATAATAATAAGTGTATTCTTAAAGTTAACGGTTCTTCCTTATTATCAGTCAAGCGTCCA
>JAAUTT010000585.1 GCA_012031335.1 Bacteroidales bacterium
TCTCAAATTTGAAGTTTTGTTTGTCGAGCTCGTCTTTAATCGGCTGAATAAATTCCTTGATAAATTTAATTACGGGCAGCTGTTGTTTCTTCCAGTTTCCGGGAAATATGCAGGTACGATTCTTTATCCCTGAAATATAGAGAAATATCTTCCAGTTCCGATTTGATGTTATATAAACCCAGGCGATGCGCTAAAGGTGCATATAGGAAGAAAGTTTCCGTTGCAACGGGCAAATGCATTTCCGGAGGGTAATTCTCCAGATTGCGCATTACCTGTAAGCGTTCCGATAGCTTAATCAGTATCACCCTGACATCAGTAACGAGCGACAATAAAAGTTTTCTGAAATTTTCCGCCTGCTCGGTAGTATTGTTGGTATCAATGGAAGAAATTTTGGTTAAATCGCCAACCAGCTGAGCTACTTCAGCCCCAAATGTACTTTTGACTTTTTCAAGTGGCAGCTTTCCTTCGTGTACAGCATCATAAAGTAGTGAGCAGATAATGGATGTTTTACCCAGGCCTATTTCTTCAACAGCAATTCTTGATATGGTTATACATCTGTTAATAAATGGCTCATTATTTAAATCGGGCTTATCTTTCAATACTTCATAAGCCATGTGAAATGCTTTCCGGATCTCGGCAGTTCCAGTAGCGCCCAGAGAATTTCTGGCGATCCTCAATAAACTTCTGTACTTGCTGGTAATAATATTTTCCAGGAATAGTTTTTCGTGCTCTGCTTTCATCTCTTTCATCATTCACATGACAAATAACCAAAACCTAAATTACTTTAAACAGTTCTGTAAGATTACTCGATTTAATTAATCAAAAAACCCCGGAAAATCCAGGGTTTTTTGTTATCTGAAACTTATACCAAGCCCGGCAGTGGCTACCGAGTAATTAGCATATGTGTAATCGAAATGCAGCGTGATAATAGCAAATTTAAATCTCACCCCACCATTTAGCCGGGGTTTTGTTTTGCTGCCGTCCATACTTTTCATTTCAATATCTATGGGGTTAGGTATCTTATTCTCGTCTTTTACAACTATTTTACCTGTGTTTATTCCACTTGTTTCAATTGTGGCCATAGGATAATCTCCTGTTAACTTCAGATTGGTATTTGTACTGCTTATGCCAACACCTGCATATACAGCAATAACAGGAAAATCAAACGAGGCAAGGATATTGCCCGTAAAACTTTTAGCAACAAACCCCATTTTTTGATGTTATATTCAAAAGTTGTTATATCAACTGCTTGCAGTTGATTTACATAAAATTCGGGCTGTAAACTTAGATTTGCTGTAGTATTTAACTGCGTATAACCACCAAAAAATGATAAATGAAAGAAGGGTGCCATTTTTATCCCGGGTATCCATTGTTTCAAACTGTGTTTTACTCCAACTCCCCACATATTGATGGAACCATAGTCGCCTGCTGTGAAATCGGGAAGATAACGAACTGTTATGTCCGTATTCTTAATAAGTCCAATACCAAGCTGCAGCATAGGAGAGGGGATAATACCAACACCTGTACCTTTTGGTGTATTAAATTTTGCAATTGTTGTATTGCCGCTTAAATAAGTAATCTCAGGACCGGTTTATTGCGCCTGCTACTGTGGTGCAGTGTGCCGGGAGCAACGGTTCCGGTTAGTCCCAGTTTAGAAGGGTCGAATGTTTTATCAGCCGAAGGAACAAATGATGCACTGACGCTGAGTGTTAGATCGAATCCTCCCAGTTTATGGGTTTTGGCAGTATTATACCAGCCTCCATTCAGGTTGGCACCAAAAGCATTGGAATAAGGTTTAAGGTATGCCTGGAAAAGTTTTCAGCATCACCGACTGATCCTGATAGCATATTTGAAACACTTTTTATCTGTCCAATTATAGGAAAATTGCTGATCTGTAAAACGGCGATTGCGGTGAATAAAAATACAATACGTTTCATAACAGTGGGATTAGTTTTTGGTTTATACTTTAAACGGATGTTATTGTTTCAAAATTACCTTACTTTGTACAATTGTTTAATTATAAACACAGAAAAGCTTACCAGAGGAAATGATTTTAAATCAGCCATTAGCAGACAGAATGCGACCCAAAACTATGGACGAATATGTCGGCCAGCAGCATCTGATTGGCCCTGGCAGCGTCCTTCGGAGAATGATAAGCTCAGGTGGAATTTCTTCATTTATTCTGTGGGGACCTCCCGGAGTTGGAAAAACAACTTTGGCAAGAATAATCTCAAATCATCTCGATCGTCCTTTCTATACTTTGAGTGCAGTCCATTCCGGAGTTAAAGATGTTAGGGAAACCATTGAAATTGCAAAGAAGTCGCGTTTTTTTAATACACCCAATCCTGTATTGTTTATAGATGAAATACATCGATTTAATAAGTCACAACAGGATAGTTTGCTGGCTGCTGTAGAGCAGGGTACAGTAACACTAATTGGAGCCACCACTGAGAATCCTTCTTTTGAGGTGATATCTCCACTTTTGTCTCGCTGTCAGGTTTATGTGCTGAAATCACTTGAGAAGAATGATCTTGAGGCAATACTGCATAGGGCCATTGCTGAGGATTCATTTCTTAAAACACTTCAAATCGAATTATCAGAGACCGATGCTTTGATGAGAATTTCGGGTGGCGACGCCCGAAAACTTTTGAATGCGCTTGAAGTTGTTGTGCAGTCGGAAATTGACCATAATGCCGGGGATAAGATTGTTATTACGGACAAACTGGTGATAGAACGGATCCAGGAAAATATTGCAACATATGATAAAAAAGGAGAAATGCATTATGATATCATTTCTGCTTTTATTAAATCAATTCGAGGCAGCGATCCGAATGCAGCAGTATACTATCTCGCGCGGATGATAGCCGGTGGAGAGGATCCTTTGTTTATCGCCAGAAGAATGGTTATTCTCGCTTCGGAAGATATCGGACTTGCTAATCCAAATGCATTACTTATGGCAAATAATTGTTTTCAGGCTGTACATGTAATTGGAATGCCCGAAGGAAGGATTATTCTTTCACAAACTGCAATTTATCTGGCAACTTCACCCAAGAGCAATGCATCGTATTTAGCCATTGACGCGGCCCTTGAAAAGGTATCAGAAACCGGAGATCTACCTGTTCCTCTAAATATAAGAAATGCACCTACCGGATTAATGAAAGAATTGGGTTATGGCAAGGATTATCGTTATGCACATGATTATAAGGATCATTTTATTGCTGAAGAATATCTGCCAAAAAATATTTCAGGAACTACCTTTTATAAACCTCAGATAAATCAGAGGGAAAATGAAATTAGTAACTACCTGAATAAGTTATGGAAAGGAAAATATGGATATTAACTTTATAAAATCATGATAGAAAAATTACCATTTATCAGACATACACAATCGGGCAACTTTTTTTTACTTGCTGGCCCTTGTGTTGTCGAAAGTAAAGACCTTTGCTTTGAAATCGCTGAAAAAATTAAGGAAATTACTGAGAAGTTTCAGATTCCTTATATTTTTAAAGCATCTTATCGTAAGGCTAATCGTTCACGTGCCGATTCCTTTATGGGTATAGGCGACGAGGCTGCACTTGATATTCTCAAACAAGTTAAAGAAAAATTTCAACTACCAAATTGTAACGGATATCCACACCGAAACGGAAGCTGTATTAGCTGCTTCATATGCTGATGTTTTGCAAATACCTGCTTTTCTTTGCAGACAAACCGATTTGCTGCTTGCTGCCGCGCAAACAGGTAATTTGTCAACATCAAAAAAGGACAGTTTCTGGCTGCCGATGCTATGAAATTTGCTGCCGATAAAGTTATCCAAGCCGGAAATCCTAATGTAATGCTTACTGAAAGAGGTTCTATGTTTGGATATCAGGACCTGGTTGTTGATTACAGAGGAATTGTTGAAATGAAGAAATTCGGATATCCTGTAATTCTGGATATTACACACTCCCTTCAACAACCAAATCAAACAACAGGTGTTACAGGTGGCCGTCCCGACCTTATCGAAACAATTGCAAAGGCAGGTATAGCAGTAGGTGTGGATGGGATTTTTCTAGAAACTCATCCAAATCCATCCAGCGCATTGTCCGATGGAGCCAATATGCTCCCGCTTGATAAACTCGAATATTTACTTGAAAAATTGATGAAGTTGAGAATTACTGTAAACGGTTTATGATCTTAAAACGTTTATTTCAAAAATCAAAGGTGTATATCGAAAATATATTCCATAAAACAACTGGTTTTAAAAACATATTAAAAATAGGA
>JAAUTT010000586.1 GCA_012031335.1 Bacteroidales bacterium
TTTGTCGTCGGGTTTTGAATATCCGAATACAACATTTCCTTTTGAAGTATTCTTTAAAACATAAAAAAGAAGATTTGTGAAAATCTGATGTAATCGACCAGGATCCGTGTAAATTTGGTTACTGTTTTGAGCCTCTTGTTTTTCGAGAATCAGTTCAATACTGTCTTTACCTTCTTTGATTTTCTTTTGAAGAACCATCGAAAAAAGATCATTCATAAACTCATCCAGTTCAATCCAGGTATAGTCCAGCGTTATACGACCCGATTCAATTTTAGTAGTCTCAATAATATCATCAATCAAAGTCAGAAGTTGTTGTCCCCGCTGATTTATAATTTTGGAATAATCTTTCCTTTTATCCGCTGAAATTCCTTCCATATTGATGAGTTCCGAAAATCCAATGATGGCATTCATTGGGGTTCGGATTTCATGCGACATATTTGCTAAAAAAACGGATTTAAACTGTTCTGACTTTTGAAGTTTTACTCTGCTTTTGGTAAGCTCCTTTTCCAGTTTTTTTATTACACTTAAATCTCTAAGAAAAACAAGCGCTTCGTCTGCCTCTGTGTCGCTTTTAAACGAACAAAAACCTACAGACAAAGCAATACCATCTTTTTTAAGCAATTTGATTTCTTGTTCAGTAATATCTTTGCCTTGGGCAATTTCGTTCATGATTAAAGAAAAAGCCTCTTTCTGAGAATTGGGTATAAATCCCGATAGTGTTGTATTCTGAACATCCTGTTGCTTAAATCCAAAAGCATCCTCCCACCTGGAATTTACTTTAATTATAGCTCCATTTTTATGGATTATCAATGCTGGAATAGTAAGTTTTTCTAGGTATATATCACTGGTACGCTTACAGAATTCTGAAAACGCATTATTTATTATTTCCGAAATTACCTCTGTGAATGGTAAATTAGAATTTTTAAATGATTCCTCAATTTTTTGAATCAAAGCTTCTTCTCTCATAAACGGGCAACGACTAAAGCAGTTAAACAAAGCCAGATATAAAGTTAACTATTTGTTATGAATTATTCAACTGGTATTTGTTTAAAACAGTTCAACTTCAATATTCTGAATGAAAGCTGTATACGTATTTTCATCGTCAACCCTGGCCTCTGACAGTAAAAAAAGTACAGGAATATCGTCTCCGTTTTTATTGGTAATTTTAATTTCTCTTCTTTGTCCTATAGTCTTTTGCCCTCCTGGAGTCACATAAGATTTGGTAAATTCATCTTCCTGGATATTCGTTTCCGAAATAGTACTTTAACATTCATTCCTATAGTTTCCTTACGGGGTAGTCCCCAAAGATCTTCTGCTGCTTTATTAAAGAATTCAATTCTTCCTTCCTGGTTTATAGTTACAATGGTCATCCAACGCTCCTTCCAAAGTGCGTTCGTTCCTTATCTTAACTTTTTCAATTTCTTTGTATTGAACTTCCATTTCAGCTTTAGCCTTTTCAAGTTTTCTGGAAAGATCAGCACCCGCCTGTATAAGTTTTTCTTCTTGTATTTTAAGTTGTTCAGTCTGACGTTGGGTTTCAATTTCCATCAGTTTCTCCTTTGTAATGTCGTTTGCTATGTATATTACCTTACTTACTTCGCCATACATATCATTAACAACACTTAAGGTGCCTCTGAACCATTTTTCTTCGTTTCCTTTGGTGATTCCTTTTATTTGTCCCTGGAATGGAACTCCATTCATAACATTTCCCCAAATTTCCTTAAAAGCATTTAATTCTTCCCGGGCAATAAAATCAAAAATGGCTTTACTAGAAATTTCGTCGGGAGTAAAACCAAATGTCAGAATAAATTTTTTCGTTACAATCAATAATATCACCATCAGGTGTAAATTCTGCCTTTAAGCTCGATCTGTTGAGCGCATCAATCTGCGCTTCAAAGTCAAGACTTTGTTTTTTCTGATCTGTTGTATCAATAGCTAAAAAAATAATTCTGTCAACTTCGTTATCTTTTTTCTGGGGAGTAAGTGTTGCCATTGTCCACAGATCCTTTCCCTGACGTGTCTGGAGTTTGATGTCTCCTTCGAAATGTTCGTTTCCGTTGATGATTTCGCTCCATATCTGATCAAGAGCTCTTTATCTTTCTTGTTTATAAACATGGGAACCTGACGGCCTTCAACTTCCTGTTTTTCATTAAAACCAAGTTTCTGAATAAATTTATTATTGGCATAAATCAATGTTCCGTCAGCTAAAAAATTCGGCCCTGATGAGTGTGTGATTAACCGAGTTTGTAAAAGAAATAAATTTCTCGTTTTGTCTGGCTGCTTCCTCCTGTGTCGCCTGAAGCTCTTCCATATTTTGCCTCATCTGTTCTTCCTGGCTTGCAAGAATTTCCGCCTGTTCCTGGGATTCTTTAAGGAGTCGAGCTGTACGTACATTTATTTTAACTGTTGAAATAGTAGAAGCTATACTCTCTGCTACTTTTTCGACAAATTCAATTTCATAAGGTTCGAATTTTTTGAATGAGGCGATTTCAAGTATACCATGTATACCCTCATTTATAATTAATGGAACAATAAGCAGACAAGAAGGATTAGCTTTGCCAAGCCCCGAGGTAATTGATACATAATCATTGGGAACATTGGTCATGTATATTGTTTTCCGTTCAAGAGCACAAGTACCAATTAATCCATCACCCCATGGTATTTTGTTATCAGCAAATTTCCTTCTGTCGTATGCATAACAGGCACTTAATTCAAAGTATTTTTCTTCGTCCTGTTCCTGAAGAATAAAGAAACCTCCCTGATTCGCATTAACGTATTTAACAAGTTTTTGGATAATGCTGTAAGCCAGTTCATTCACGTCGTCGTTATTGTTACGAAGAATTTCGGAAAATTTGGCCAAGCCTTCAGCAATCCAGTTTCTTTGTTCGTCTTCCTTTCGCCGCTGAAGTTCAATATTTTTATTTTTCAGGAGATTATCCCGCAAGTTAATCAAGGAATTACCGATGGAGTCGTCTTCAGTTACTTCAAATTGAGCATCTAGTTTATCCTGAATAAGATGTTGTGTAAAATCCAGGGTTTTTTTTGATTTAAGTAACTCATTTTCAAGTTTGCTTTGAGTTTCTGTCAGTTTCCATGCAAACATATATCCTAAATAATAGAACATAACTGCCAAAATGAAAGGAAACAAATCTAACAACCATAGCGCAGGATTATTTTTTATGTAGAGAAAATAGTCCGTGAAGCGTGAAAGGAATGTTTTCAGATAATAAACTTATGGTAAGTGTTAGCAATAATACTACAAAACCCGTAAGAAAACCTGTCAGCACCGCAACGTAGTGCGTACTTATTAACATATGTGTTATACATATTTGTGCCAGTATTTAGCCATGCACCTAAATTATATTTTTTTTCTCAATTATCGGTTTAAAAACCTTTTTTAAATTATCAGATACCAGTCAATTTTCAATGAGATACAGTATGATGCTTAGCTTGAATTAACATATGCTGAGCTATTTGATCAAGAGGCAGCACTTTTTCCACTGCATTCAATTTGATAGCTTCGTTGGGCATTCCAAAAACGACGCACGATTTTTCGTCCTGGGCAATATTATATGCACCAGCATCCTTCATTTCCAATAATCCACGTGCGCCATCATCTCCCATTCCGGTAAGTATTATTCCGATTGCATTTCGCCCTGCATAGCGGGCTGTAGAACGGAATAGCACATCCACCGACGGTCGATGCCGATTAACCAGGGGGCCATCTTTAATTTCAACATAATATTTAGCTCCACTTCTTTTGAGTAACATATGATGATTTCCAGGCGCAATCAAAGCTCTGCCGCGAATTACAGTATCCCCGTTTTCAGCTTCTTTTACGGTAATACCACATATTTCATTTAAGCGGTTTGCAAACGATTTAGTAAAGTGTTCGGGCATATGTTGCACAATTACTATACCTGGACAATCAAGTGGAAGTGCCTCAAGAAAAATTCTGAGCGCATCAGTTCCTCCTGTTGATGCTCCTACGGCAACAACCAGCTCTGTAGTTTTGATCATACTGGTATCAACCGGGTTGGTCTTTGGCAATATAGCATCCGCCGAATATTTTGGTTGAACTGTTATTTCTGCAGTTGGTGTAATGCGACGTTTAATTTTTGCCATTCCAGCTGCCTTTACTGCATCACAAAGTCTGATACGCGATTCTTCAATGAATCGTTTGGTATCCATATGCGGTTTAGTAATAATTTCTACTGCACCGTATTCCAGTGCTTTCATACCTGTTTCAGTACCTTTTG
>JAAUTT010000587.1 GCA_012031335.1 Bacteroidales bacterium
ATTAAAAAAACAAAAAAAATCAGGGAACGTTTTGAGGTTACAATGTTTACTTATATATATAAACACTTTTAAATGAATAATACCATGAAAACGAATTGTAAACCTGAATTTAATTACAAACCTAAAGACATCCTACTCATTAAGTCAGGCAAAAAGCATTGCGAGGTAGTTACCAAATCGGGAAATTACACGATCGCAGAAAAAATCGGGGACCTCTGTGAAAAACTTCCTGCTGATAAGTTTGTACGTTGTCATAACTCCTATATAGTAAACATTTCCAAGATTACCGGGTTGAACTTAAGAAGCTTAACTTATAACATCGAAGGAGGTTTTGAAGTACCCATTTCAAGAAGCAGGGTTAAAAATTTACCAGAAATAAATACTCTTTTTGGCTAATAAACCCTTGTTTGGAAAAATCAAATTGTCCTATTCTCATTTAAACTTTTTTTAAAAATAATTCAAAAAAACGGGGAACGTTTTTGAGGTTCATGTTACTTATAGGTATAAACCTAATAAAATGAAATTTTCTTAACCAATAAAGCCTGATCAAATCATTTCCCCAAAGACAATTTATTATTATCCAAATTATCAAAACACTAAAACATGTAATTATGCCAGGACTAAAGTACATCAACCGGTTGTCGCAATTAGACAGATTGATAAAATTTCAATGCACCGGAACTTCAAAAGATTTAGCTTCAAAACTGGGAATAAGTGAACGCCAGCTTTTTTATTATCTTTCTGATTTACGAGAGCTCGGGGCCGATATCCGGTTTAACCTCTTTAAAAAAACCTACGAATACGTTAAAGATTATGAATTGCATTTCTTTTAATTTTAATTCCAAATAACAACTATTTTTCACCTCTGCAATTTTATTGCAGAGGTGAGGTTTATTTTTATCCCAAATATTAAACCTGACTAATTATGAAAATTCTACTTTATCTTATCCTGTTTTTACCTGCATTCTCTGTATTGAAAAGCCAAAACACGGTAACTTTTAGTTATGACGGTTCGGGCAACAGGACCAACAGAACTATTTCATCATTAAAATCTACCAAAGACGACAATTCCGAAAATCAAAGGGAATATAAAGACCAATTGGGGGATAATGACATCCTTATTTATCCCAACCCCGTTTTGACCGAAATGAAAATTGACATTCCCTCCCTTGATGAAGGAATATTTGCTTCCCTTATTATTGTTGACCAACAAGGTAGGGTAATTCTTAAGGAGGATAAAGCCGTTTCTTCAAATCTTCTGGACCTTAGCGGTCTGCCACCAGGAATTTATTATCTGAACATAACCATTCAGGACAAATCAGTCCAATGGAAGATCGTTAAAGAATAAAACCCAAATAAAAAGTATAACCTTATAAAATTAGTATATCATGAAAACAAAATTAACTGCTGCAGTATTTACTTTATTCATTTACTCGTTGTCTTTTGCACAAATCAAGATTACAACCAGTCAAAATGTGGGTGTTGGAGTTGATGCGCCTGTATGCAAATTTGCTATTGGCGATGTTGGGAATACCTATACAAAAGCATACATATACAATTCAAATACAGGGGCAAGCCAAAGGGGATTACAAGTTTACCAGGCTAAAACAACTATTGGAGCATCTTGGAGCTATGGAATTATTGCATCCGTCGAACAGGGTTCATGTTCAGGATTCTTAGCTGGGATAAGTAGTTCAGCTTATAGAGGCTCTACCGCATATTCAAATGTAAGAACATATGGTCTTTTAGCTCAAGCAGGAAATGGACATAATGGTTTTAATTACGCCCTTTATGCACAGCTGTTAGGATCTAGAAATGGTGCCGCAGTTTATGCCACAATTCCAAGCAAAGCAGGTGATATTGATGTCAATGGTATGTGGGCTGGATATTTTAGGGGAAATGTTAATATTGAGGGGGCTATTTATTTAAATAGTGTTTATTATGCCTCAGACACTTCTCTAAAAAAAGACATTAAGCCTTTGGAAACTGACAATCTATCAAAATTGATAGCTTTTAACCCAATAAAATACAAATTAAAAAAGCCCATATGAACTTGATAGTTATACGAAATCCGGAATGGATACTATTTCTCAGGCAGTAATTGATGCAGAAAACTCTGATCCAATATACCAACAAGAAAAAATTGGGTTGGATGCTGCCCAAATTCAACAAGCATACCCTGAATTGGTTACAACTGGAAGTGACGGATATCTTCGTGTTGATTACATCGGGCTTATCCCGGTTTTAATTTCGGCAATGAAAGAGCAAAATGATATCATAAAAGCACAATCGGATAAAATTGCAGCACTTGAAAAATCTGTAGTTGCGCTTTCGCCTAAAAATCCCAGATAGTTTTATATATTTTATTAATGGTTGACTAACCTAATGTCCACAGCTATGAAAAGAAATAATTTATTTTATTTATTTATTTTATATATATCCACTTTATTGTTGTCATGGATTAAACTGGATGCCCAATCCAATTATGATAAAACTTTTACACTCTCTACTTGTTTGGCTGGAGGTATCTGGGAAGCACGTGACTGGATTGTACTTGGCCCAGGAACATATAATCCGACCAGTTATGATTTTGATGCAAGAATAAATGAATCTCTCCTATTTTCTTTAGAGCCTCAAACAATGGTGGATCCTGATTCAAGAGCTATTAACACATCATTTGTAATAGGTTCTACTCCAGGAAATCTGAGTGTAACTCAAATGGGTTCTTCTTTATACGAGGTGCCCATTTCAGTTCCTCCTGGAACTGCAGGTGTCCAACCAAATATTTCAATAGTATATAACTCTATGACAGGGAATGGAATTGTCGGTTTTGGGGCAAATATCTCAGGATTATCCTCTATTGTACGCGTCCCTAAAAATATTTATAATGATGGGAGTTCTGGGAAAGTTAGCCTGGATTATAACGATCGTTTTACAATTGACGGAAATCGGTTGGTGTTAACAACCGGTTCGTATGGCTATGCCAATTCGGAATATAGAACTGAAATTGAAACGTATATTAAAATAACGGCAAAAAATACCGCTGGTAACGGACCTTCTTACTTTGAAATAAAAACAAAAGATGGCTATACCTTAGAATATGGAAATACCACTGATTCTAAAGTGGAAGCTTATGGTAATTCTACCGTACTAATGTGGAGACTTAATAAATTCACAGATAATAACGGGAATTACATTGAATATGTTTATGGTGAAACCTTAGGGGAATCTTATATAAAAAAAAATTAAATACACTGGTAATACTGCAGCAGGAATTGACCCTTACAATGAAATTAATTTTTTCTACGAAACACGACCTGATCAAAACAAATTATATCTAAATGGCTATCAAATTCCTCAAACTTTATTATTAAGGAAAATTAATGTTAAATGCGAGGGAGAAATTGCCAGAGAATACAGTTTTCATTATTCAATTACAAGAATAAATCCACAATTGAACGAAATCAGGGAATTCTCTAAAAATGGGACTCGATTGAATTCAATTGTATTGGAATGGCCAAGTTATGGTACCCCTTCTTTAAGAAAAGTAGATATTATAAATCCAATACTCACAGTTGATAGTTTTAAAGTGGGGGAATGTACGGGTGATGGTAAATATGATTTTGTTACTTTTACAAACAATATATGCAAAGTTTTTTCCCCAAATAGCTCATACGCAAGTACTTTTTATGAAGCATATAGTGATTCGATAAACAATAGATTTAAATTACAGAATGTAATCATAGATGATATAAACGGTGACCTTCATAATGATTTAATTCTTAAGTTATGTGAAGAGATAATTTCAATTATACCTCATGGATTTCCAATTGTATATGATACTATTATAGACTATAGCTATTTTTTCGTTTTCAAACTTGCTACTGAATCAGGCTTTATAGAAATACCAGATTCAATAGTTACTGATATTAGTCATCGAATACTTTGTGATGATTTTACAGGGGATGGCATTAATGACATTTTAATCGCTGAGTATGATCATGGTTGGTATATGTATTCATATGATTCTGTTAATCACGATATGGTTCAAATTGATTCCGGAGAAGGTACTCCATGGTTGTCAGAAACCCCTTATTGGAATCCAAATAATCTTGAAGGACATTCAGTTAATATAATGGTAACCTAAAAATGGAATTACTAGTGTTATGTTAATATTATTATGACGCATATTTAATAATCATTTGTATATTTACAAGAAAAAATACAAATGATTAAATATACCATTAAACTAACAA
>JAAUTT010000588.1 GCA_012031335.1 Bacteroidales bacterium
TTCATCGCAATCCATATCGGATAATAATGTAATAATCGGAAGAGACGATCCCGTAACTCAGCTTCACTGGTGGGTCGGAGTAAGTTGCATTAATCCTGGAAAGATCAATTTCAATTTAATAGATGCAAACGGAAACGGCCAAAACCTGGTCAGCAAAAAACAGGTCATCGATGGAAAATGGCATCATATTGTTATTGTAAGAAATGGAACCAAGAATGTTACTGGCATTTATATCGACGGAAATTTAGATAGAACTTTAACCCATGTTTATACCGGAACCTTTAATTCAACGGCACCCATTAATGTGGGGTGGTTAAATCTTTCCCCAAACTTCTACTATAACGGCATGCTCGATGAACTTGCATTATACAACAGAGCTTTAACCCGCACTGAAATACAGAACCACTATAATTCAGGTAAGGGCAAACCTTATTGCACATACACAACAAAAATTAGCTCCTCGTCCCTTAAAAGCGGTGAGTTTATCGCAACCGATATTACTGAAATAACTGCGGCTGAAACAATTGACACGAAACCGGGCTTACAAGTTTATCCGAATCCTGCCAGTGACCTTATTTTCATTGAAATTCATAACAATGGAAATGGTTATGTTCAATTTGAACTGATGAATCTTACAGGACAAACAGTTTTACTTAAAAAGGCCGAAAATGCAGATCAAAAACATGAGTTGAATATTTCAAGACTGCCGAAAGGAATATACATTTTGAAAATAGTAATGCAGAACCATGAAGAAAATGTAAGGATTGTGGTGGATTAAATAATTTACACCATTTCCATAGTTAGGTAATCGGGTTATCTAAGCTGATGAATTTATTCTTTATGGAATAATGAGCTTTCAGTACTGAGTGCAGAATAATATCTGCGCTCAGTCAGACTGCATATAGTGATTCTTAGGTGTGGTTAATACGGATTTCTGCACACCAGACTAACACGCTAAACAATATATTACCTCGTTCCAATTACTTATTCGGAATCATTAGTGTCCGTTTAAAAGTAAGAGATTTCTCCCTGCGGTCGAAATGACAAGGCTTTGATGAATTTTTAATTGAAGGGGTTTGTAGGCGGCGAAGCCGACTAAAAACCCCCTTCAAAAATCTAACTACTTAATTGTCATTTCGAACTGCCTGCCCCGCAAATGGCGGGGAAGTAAGAACTTAGCGTAGCGCTCTCACCGCAGGTAAATCTAGTCATTTATTTTTTTATAAATTTTAACCGGACACCGATGATTCCGGAATAAAGAGTCAATCCAGCCAAAACATAGCGCATTTTGATGGATACGTTTATGGTTCATACATTACTTGTAGGGATTTTATGAAACCAATGACTTCCGGGCTCTTATAAAATTAATAATCAACATATATAAGGCATGTGGCAGCATAATTAATGTCATACCTGAATTTGGGATCATATAACTACCCAAAATTACAACCAAAAGATAGGAAACAGTGAATGTATGAGGTAAGGTTCGGTTAGCTTTTTCAATAGAGTGCACCAGTAATCCAAGAGGGATAATTAAAATACCAAAATAGAAAAACCAGAAAGTGGCAAACACTTCGAAATTTGTTTTACCAACCGCTGCCGGTAATTCACTTAAACCACCACTTATTTTGAAAAAATATGAGTTTGAAAAACTCATAAACTGTTTCCGCATCCATCTGCCGAAACAACTAATTTCGTATGTAACAAACCAATTACTATCAGTAATACTCCGTTGGTAATATTCCTTAATATCTTCATTTAATTGAATTTAAATTTTACTTATTTACAATAAGAAATACTTTCGTATTTCTCTGTTTGCAAATATTTGCATTCAAAATTCAATAAATAAATAAAGTCTGCAAACCGCCTGATTTTGTCAATCAAACCAGCATTGGGGAGGTAAAATCAAAAAATAATACAGATTTAAATAAACAGAGACAATAGCATGACTGGAAAATTCATTTTCAATTAATTTAAAGATTCGTTTTTTCTTTGTTGTCTTTTACGAACTCTAAAATATCCCCAGGCTGGCAGTCTAAGGCTTTACAAATTGCATCCAGGGTGCTAAAGCGGATTGCTTTTGCTTTTCCTGTCTTTAAAATTGAAAGATTGGATAATGTCAAATCTACTCTTTCGGAAAGTTCATTCAGGGAAATTTTCCGTTTTGCCATCATCACATCCAGGTTTACAATGATTGGCATATATTAAACTGTTAAATCGTTTTCGTTTTGAATTTCCACACCCTTAGCAAAAATAGTTGCAATAACATAGATCACCGCTGCCATCAGAATAAAAGCCTGGCTATCGGCCCAAAACTGATTTAAGGTATCGATAACATAACCATGATGTTGCAAATTTTTGGCTACCTGCCTTGCTAACAAACTTAACAGGCCTATTGAAAGCGTGTAGTAACTTATTTTTGTAATCTGCTCCGAAACATAGCTGCTGAATGGTTTTGCCAGGTTAAACTTGCTCGAAAGTATGATAACTATATAAAACAGGTAAGCCTTCAGAACCGAGATGGTCAATATAAAGCTATACATACTAAAAAAGGCACATTTGCTGCGATCATACATAGCACTTAAGTCCAGCTTTTGATATAAATTTTGCACAAACTCAGGTTTGTAGAGACTAAAAAAGAAATTAACTATCAAACCGCCTGCTTCAATACAAAGACCAACAAAAATGATCCCAGGCAATGATATGCAGACCTGTAAATACGATGTGGTTTTTATTTGCCATAATTGTATAAATTTAAAATTATGATGCAAATATAATAAATATTTATTGTTAATCAATAATTATATAGTAATTATCGTAAATTTAAATAAGATTTTATAATATGTCACTTATGACAGATTTGCACAAAACTTCATTTTTAGTATTAAACATTAAGTTTTAAAAAGCCATCTTTTATTTTATTACTTTCTATCGCTCATCAGACCGGATTCGTCCATTTGGGAGCAAAAGAGTAACCAACTTTGCACCAGTGGTCTCACGAACACCTATAAAAATAAAAGTGAAGTGAGTAAAAAACTCGTTGACTTTGACGGCGAAAACCTGAAGGTGTGTTGGGTAGACAGCGTTCCGTCTCTTATTGTCGACTTCACTTGACCGGTTCGCCTCCAGTAAGGAAATTGTATTTAGGCTTCTCTGAGTATTGCTCAGAGCTATTAGCCTAGACTTTAATAGCATTGCTAATTTTTTTCTGTCATTTACATTTTACAATAAAGCATGTTATTCATAACTTAGCTTACGTATTCTATTATTACCGAACTCCGAAATATAAATGTTATTTGTTCCGTCTTTTGCCATGCACAAAGCAGAAGGTGTATAAAACATAGCATTTTCCCCAGATCCATCTAAAAAACCATTTACTCCTGTTCCAGCAATCGTTTTAACAATACCATCAGGAGTTATTATTCTGATTTTGGGGTTTAAGGTTTCAGAAACATATATATTACCTTGGTTATCGTGACAAATACCAAGAGGCACACAAAATCCGGCTTCTTCCAGATTACCATCTTCTCTGCTACAAATTCCAGGTAGACCAGCTAAGGTTGAAACGATCCCATTTGAAGATATTTTTCGAATACAGATATTTTTAAATCAGTTAAGAAAATGTTACCCATATTATCAACGGTTAAATTTCTTGGATCATTAAATAATGCCGACAAGGCATCTCCATTTTTATACCCAGCTTCAGAATTACCAGCAATTAATTCAATTTCACCAGTTAATGTACAGGAAAATATTCTGTTTGAATAATTATCTAATGAATATATTGTATGGTTAGGTCCGAAAAAAATACAATCAAAAGAAATGTATCCATATTTGGAGACAGTATTATCGCCATTCCCAATTATGGTAAGCGTGGAATTTTTATTGACTTTGAAAATGTACCGACTTCCAGAAGCAAATAAATTATCATCCTCGTCAATACAAATACCACTTACACTAAAATAAGGAAAAACATTATTGTCATAAATAGTTGTAACCATACCTGCTTTTGTAATCATTCTGATTTTTGATTGAGCGACCACATAGATATTTCCAAGAGAATCTGTAGCAATTGAATTAGGAGCATTAAATTCAGCCTCTAAAGCAGTACCATCTTTATTGTTTTTATTTCCATTCCCAGCGATAGTTGATATGATGGGAGTTAATAAATATTCGAAGTCCGGACCGATGTATACATTACCATTATGACTACATTTACCGGACCAGACCCTGCGCCTTTAGGTACTATCGCT
>JAAUTT010000589.1 GCA_012031335.1 Bacteroidales bacterium
GTTCCCGTTGCAACAAGTCTATTGTCAATCAGTTGATGCAAACAAATTTAGCAAAGCACAACTTTGTGTTAGAGCAGCTGTTCGCATGGTATCTGTTTGGTCATTTTTATCCCAATATGGAGTGTAACTTCCATCGTGTAAAGACGGTAATTCCTCTTTTGGTTGACCTTTATCATCAAACTTTTTAGGTTCAACGCTCCCTATCCAAGTGAGAAAAATTGGAATTTTATCCCCCGTTAATCCATAGTTGGCGAAATCCTCTCCATAGAACTCAGGTGTATTATTCAGTTCAATGTTGTCGGGCTTGGTCAACACTGCTCTGTAAGTTGTCTCCAATTGATCGCCAAGCGTGACATCATTGATTAATTGAGGAGCAAAAACTGGATATAGAACTAACTCTGGCCAATCGCTTTGCGGAACGCCCATAGATTGAGCTAATCCATTCATAATACGCCTTATAGCGTTACATATTTTATGATAAGTCTCCTCAGAAAAGCATCGGATAGTACCGCTTAAATCTGCTTGCGCTGGAACGGCATTGGCAGCTTTACCTGCATGAAAAGAACCAATTGTTAACACCGCTGGTTCTGTTTTTGGGTTAAGTTCCCTTGATACGATGCTTTGCAGTCCTTCAACAATTCGGCATGCCAATAAAATGGTATCAATTCCCTTAAAAGGCATACCACCGTGTGCTGCTTCTCCGCATATTTTTATCTCAAAAAGACTTGTGTGTGCAAATGCCACGCCTTTACAAAGCCTGACCAAGCCAGCAGGTCGGAACGGATCGCAATGAATTGCTAATACCTTACTTGGCTTTGGGAATTTGGTGAGCAAACCGTTTTTTATCATGCACTGCGCACCAGAGCCTAACCCCATAGTACCTCCCTCTTCGGAGGCTTGTCCATATACAAGGAAAGTTCCTGACCACTCATTCCTAAAAGCACTCATAATTTTAGCGATCATAAGTGCTGAAACGATATGCGTGGAATGGCCGCAACTGTGGCTATTCCCTCCAATTTTTGAACTCCAATCTGTATTAGTTAAATCATTTATTCGAAGCCCATCCAAATCAGTCCGATACGCGATAACTGGTCCTTCCCCATTTTTGAGAATGCCAACCAAGCAACAAGGTGCGCCTTCCACATCAAAAACCTCCATCCCGGGAATTGATTGCAATGCTGGTTTAATAATCTTTATGGTCTCTGGAAGGTCAAACAATATTTCAGGCACGCGGTTAAGGCGCTTGAATGTTTCAAACACGTCATCATAATTTTGATGAATGAAATCCTTGATATTGGAGATTAGAACCGGATTGATTTTATTTGCCATGTTATTTTATGTTGTTAGTGGTGAAGTATCAGTTGAATGTTGCAATACACTTTTGGTTGCAATGGCAATTGTTGGTGCTGTTGATAAAAATTCTCGGCGTTTCATATTAGATATTTTAATTTCGTCCTTTGTGTGTTTTACGACAAGTACATTTGACCCGTCCATTATTACAGTACATGTTATCACAAGGAATCCACTTATCTTCGTAATAAGTGACAGGATACCCTTGTGAATCAGGTACTGTGTATGGATAACGCACATGCTTACCCCCAGCACCGTCGCATCCGGAACATACATAAGAACCCTCATCATAACAGCACCAACATGTTCCTGAGGTAGGGGTAGGGTCTTTTTTCCTTATACAGGTATATGTTACCCCATCATCCATTAAAAAAACCCACATGCTATTATCAATAGATACTGTTTTCAATTTTAATGTGTTAGCATCACCTATTTTAAATATAATGATACTTTTTTGATCAACCTTCCAATTGATTTCGGCAACCATCATTGTTGCATGTGAAGACATTGTACAGGTACCATTTGCCCGAAACTCAAAGTCAAACTTTTCATTAGGCAGAGTTTACAGCACTCCATTTACCCAAAAAGCTGTTCTGTGCGTAAATGAAATGAAGTGATACTACGGCAAAAACGACAGTTAAAAAAATCTGTCTAACGATAACTGTAAACAAAGCAATTTTTTTCATGTGCGATCAAGTTTAAATTGTGAATGAATTATTAGATGCAGGTTTAGGGTTTTTGGTTTGTAAACCTTTTCTCACCATTTCCCTTTATCCATGGCAGCAGGTACATGCCCCTTTACGTTTTTTTTCCTTGACAATACTCACATTGATACCACACATTGTAGTACTCGGTATCATGACTGTTTGTATTTGGATTCCAGACATTACGAGCTACGCGCTCATTTTTACCTCCCTCACCATAGCAAATTGGACAATCCTTAATTCCTGCACCCCGACAGCATGAACAAGTGGTTTCATGGATAATAGTGCCGCCTCCTTGTGGCTGTACTTTTTGAGCTATTTTTTTGGGTATATTTCCTGTTTTTGTTGCCGTGAATTTTATACCATTTTCTAAGGATTCGTATTTCCAAGTCTTGCCATCAAAAAACGTTGTTTTAAGAACTGCAAGCTCACTGGGCATTAAATAATCTTTGTATGACAAAAAGTATTCATTTTTAATTGTCCAGCAGGTGTTTTGTGACCCATTGTTGTCAACCGTATAGGCGCGTTGGTCAGGATAAATATTGAATTCTAATGTCTCATTATTTGAAGTAGTGGCTTTCCAATGCCCTACCAGTTGAGTTACATTTATAACGTTCCCTACTGGAGATGCTGGCGTTCTGTTTATGTTGAAATAGATAAGCGGAATGACCGAGGGTTGTGTGGAAACCTTGGTTGCGCTATATTGTATTCCATCACCCAGCCCAGTATAATTCCAAGTGCCGTTTTGAAAATAAGTGGTTTCTACTTTGCCAACAGTGCCATCGTCCCAGTAATTAAGCACTAATCTACCATCAATTTTCCAGGTGCCATTGAATTGTTCGCCGTTCTCAACGCTATACATTCGACCGTCGGGGTAAAAAGAAAAACATAAATTGTTTTTGGGGTTCTAAAAAGTCCCTCACCTGTGACATAAGTAGCACGCCAAGTACCAATCAACTGTGCAGCATCCTGAGCGGCAGCCGCAATAGAGAAAAGCAGGCAGATAAAAAGTAGTGATTTTTTCATGTGCGATCAAATTTTAATTGTAAATGATGGCACAAATATCGAGGGGTTTTGATCAGTTGGCCAATGCAGCCCATAATTTTGAACTGTACGGTTGCAATACCTAAATTTGTACGGTAGCAGTACAAATAAAAAGAGGTGACCTTTTTGAGATCACCTCTTCAAGAGTAACAGAAAACCAGAAAACCTGCTTGTTTTTATACTAAAAACCCAACATGCAAAAAATAATCAATTACTTCATCAAAATCTCTAAGATTTATCCTTGCTTTATCGTTAATTTTGTCACGTAACCTTTTCATTGCTTTTTCCGTTGTCATCTTTTTAGTATGCATATTATCCATCAAATATTTGGTATACCCACAAGTATTTAAATTTTCGCTTTTATATTTCGCGCCCAGCTTTATTTTTCAAAGTCATCCTTTGAGATACCCATTGTTGATAAAATCACTTCATAATGTTTCTTAACACACCTTTCGATAACTTTATTTCTTACGTCGTTATAGTATATATCTTCTATATCTTTTATGTATTGAAAAGATGGACTGATTTTACAAGACTCTCCAATTATCTGAAAAAAATTAATGTATTCAAACATTTGAAATTCTTTATTATAGCCAATTGGATATAACGAACGCTTAACCAATAAATGCCTTTGTGGCTTGTTATTTATTCCAGATGTTTTCAATATTTGAAGAAAAGAGCCAACTGATTTTCCAAATTTTATATTTTTAATTTCTCCATACGTTAATAATTCTAATAATACCCTTGCATGCAAATACTGTGAGAGTTCAAACTTAGGTTGCATTGCATCGTGATAAATATTAATGTCAAAATCTTTAATATAAAAGCCATTTTTCAACTCCTATCAATATCTCTAATTGCCCAGTTATGTAGATCAACCCTAAAAAAAAGCATTGATTATCTACTCTGTTTTCAAGTAATGATAAAAATTGCTCTTGATCTTCTAATGGAACTACTGACGTAGTATCTTCAACGGGCTTTATGGTCTTTCCATACGCTTCCCTTATGGGGCCATTAATTTGGGTAGTAATATTTTGTTTCATATTTTATATTTTCATGCAGAACTTCTGTATTGCCGCAACACTGTTAAAATTTATTGCGGCAATATTCAAATTGTCGGCAATATTTTTTTTACAATGTTACAACTATT
>JAAUTT010000590.1 GCA_012031335.1 Bacteroidales bacterium
AACCACAGCATTTCTCCAAAACCCCGGCAATCCCCATTCGGGATAAGATGGTAACTGGACTACTATCAGTATTGTGCTTCCGGGTCGTACTTTATATGCCCGAATCTGGAAAGTAGAAGTTGGGCGGATTGATCTTTATCTGCTCGATACCGACTTCGAAGAAAATGCTCCGCACGACAGGTCTATAACACATCAGCTTTATGGCGGCGACCAGGAAAACAGGTTTAAACAGGAACTTTTACTTGGTATTGGTGGTATTCGGGTTCTAAAAGCCCTTGATATCAAAGCCGAACTTTACCACTGTAACGAAGGACATGCAGCTTTTATAGGTCTGGAGCGGTTATTTAATCTCATCAACGAAAAAATCTTACCTTTCCGAAGCACTCGAAATTGTAAGAGCTTCTACCCTCTTTACAACACATACACCGGTTCCGGCGGGGTCACGACTCTTTCGAAGAGAATATGGTGCGCATGTATATGTCGCATTACCCCGAAAGGTTAAAAATTAACTGGATTCAGTTTATGGGCCTGGGTAAAATTAATGCCCATGATACCCATGAGCGCTTCTCGATGAGTTACCTGGCTGCTAACCTTTCGCAGGAAGTAAATGGCGTATCGCGCTTACATGGACATGTTAGCAAGGAAATATTCAGCACCCTGTGGCCAGGATATACAACCGACGAAATTCATATCGGTTATGTTACCAATGGCGTTCACCTGCCAACCTGGGCTGCCAAAGAGTGGAAAACCTGTATCAGAAATATTTCGGAGAGGATTTCCTGACTAAACAACTCAACAAAGATGTTTGGGAAAAATATATACCGTACCCGACCGGGAAATTTGGAAACTCAGAAATATACAGCGAAAGAAGCTTATCGATTTTATAAAGGAAAGGATGAAGGAATCCGCTATCAAAAGATATGAGAATCCTAAACACCTTGTTGAAATCTCCGAGAAAATTAACAAGTTTACATTAACTATCGGTTTTGCACGAAGGTTTGCCACATATAAGAGAGCTCATCTTTTGTTTAAAGATATCGACCGCTTAGCCCGGATTGTAAATAACCCTGGTATGCCCATACAATTCCTCTTTGCAGGAAAAGCTCACCCTGCTGATAAGGCCGGTGCTGATCTGATTAAGATGATTGTGGAAATTTCGCGTAGACCCGAATTTGTTGGAAAAATTCTATTCCTACAGAATTACGATATGGATCTGGCAAAACATCTTGTTCAAGGTGTAGATGTTTGGTTGAATACACCAACACGCCCCCTGGAAGCTTCAGGTACCAGTGGTGAAAAAGCTGTAATGAACGGTGTTCTCCACTTCTCGGTACTCGACGGATGGTGGGCTGAAGGTTATTACCCCGATGCAGGCTGGGCCTTACCCGAAGAAAAAACTTATGATAACACCGACTTCCAGGATGAACTGGATGCCGAAACTATTTATAGCCTCCTCGAAAACGAAATAGCCCCGCTTTTCTATTTCCGCGATGACGATGATATCCCTACAGGCTGGGTGCGATACATTAAAAACTGTATCGCCAAAGTGTCTCCCAATTTCACAACCACCCGAATGCTGAAAGATTATATTGATCAGTATTACAATAACCTGCATCAACGCTCTCAACACATTAAAAAGGACGACTTCGAACTGGCAAAAAATCTTTCAACATGGAAAAAGAAAGTTTTCAGAGCCTGGGAAAGTATTGAAGTTATTTCGGTTAAATCGCCTGATATATCAAAGGAGCCAATCGTATTAGGGAAAAATTACTTTGGCGAAGTAGTCATCGATCTCAACGAACTTTCAGCCGATGATATAGGGGTTGAAATAGTAATTGCTGAAATTGTATCTCCCGACAGCACAAATGTGAAAGTTATCTTTTCGCAGGAATTTAAACTTGTTTCTCTTGAAGGAAAAATAGCAACCTACAAAGTTGATATTGTACCTGGTTAAAAACGGGGAGCCTATGATTTTGGAATAAGAATTTATCCCAAAAAATGAAAACCTCCCGCATAAACAGGATTTCAATCTGGTTAAATGGATTTAATTCACATAAAATTAATAGCCCATAATCGGTAGCATTTATTTCAGCTACTAGATTATGGGCTATAACTTAAAAATTAAAGGTATACACCTTACAATTCATAAATACTTTTAGTGGGTATTTTCTTTAGTACCAGCCCTATCCGACAGGGAAGATAAAGTCGCAGATATAAAGCGCCCGATATTTTTCCGTCAACACTCATGGGATAATAAACCATTGATTCGTCTACCAGTCCCTGACCTCCAAATCCGGAAGAGTCAGTATTCAAAACAATCTGATATTTACCCGGGATCATATGTATTCCATAATCGGTCACAGAAACATTTGGATTTAAATTAAAAACAAATACAAGCTCACCTCGCTTAAAAGCTATTATCTGGGCTGGTTTATCTTCGTGTAGTAGTTCAATATTTCCTAAATCCAAGGTATTTTCATCTCTTATTAAATCGATCATCTTTTTATCAAAATCTGCCAGAAGGTGATATTTCAGTTCCTTGTTATCCAACAGGCTCCACTGCCTCCTCGCATATTTGTACGACCAGTTGTTTCCTGCCCTTGGAAAATCAATCCACTCAGGGTGTCCGAATTCGTTACCCATAAAATTAAGATACCCATTACCAGCTGTAGCTATGGTAAATAAACGGATAATTTTATGCAACGCCATAGCACGATCAACGATAAGATTTTGATTTTGCTTGTGCATATTGTAATAAATCTCCTTATCCATTAACCGGAAAACGATTGTTTTATCTCCAACAAGGGCTTGGTCGTGCGATTCAGCATAACTAATAGTTTTTTCATCGTGCCGTTTCCTGGTAAGCTCGTAAAATATCACCTACATCCCAATTTTCATCTTGCCGGTCCTTAATAAGTCTAATCCAATAATCGGGAGTTCCCATCGCCAACCGGTAGTCGAACCCATATCCCCCTGATTCGACAGGAGTGGCTGTTCCTGGCATACCGCTCATCTCTTCGGCTACTGTAAAGGCCGATGGATTAACTTCATGAACAAGTTTATTCGAAAGGATAAGGTAGCTAATGGCATCTTCGTCCTGATTATTATCGAAATACATACCCAAATTCACAAAATCCTTTGATAACCCATGATCGAGATACAGCATACTGGTTATTCCATCGTAACGAAAACCATCGAATTTATATTCTTCAAGCCAGAATTTACAGTTCGAAAGAAGAAAATGAATCACCTCATTTTTCCCATAATTAAAACAGAGCGAATCCCAGGCAGGATGATTCCTTCTTTCGCCCGAATGAAAATACTGATATGGGGTACCATCGAATTTGTTAAGCCCTTCAAGTTCATTTTTTACTGCATGAGAATGCACCAGGTCCATAATAATGCTTATCCCCATGGAATGAGCCTCATCTACGAGTCTTTTTTAAATCTTCGGGTGTGCCAAACCTGGATGATACTGCAAAAAAGCTGGATACATGATAGCCAAACGATCCATAATAGGGATGTTCCATCACAGCCATCAGCTGAATGGTGTTATATCCGGCTTTCTTTATTCTTGGCAAAACCTGTTCTGTAAATTCATTGAATGTACCTACCCGGTATTCTTCAGTTGCCATACCTACATGCGCTTCGTAGACAAGCAATTCCTCCTTATTCCTTCTGAATTCAGGGAATCTCCACTCGTATGTTTTTTCGGGGGCCCAAACCTGTGCATCAAAAGCATGTGTTTCAGGATTTTGAATTACCCTTCTTGTCCAGGCAGGAATTCTCTCCCCTTCGCCGTTTCCCACTTAATAAGCAGCCGGTATTTTTGTTCATGAACAAGAGCATCAGGAGGCAGTGTTAATTCCCAGTTACCATTTCCCGATGGGTGTAATTTGTAAGCTGAAAGCTGCTTCCATTCTGAAAAATCTCCGATCATCCATATCTCGGTCGCATTAGGAGCCCATTCTCTGAATACCCAACCTTCAGAGGTCTTATGCAATCCAAAATACATATATCCCGTTGCAAATTCAGCAAGTGATCCGAAATCAGCTAATAATTCCTTTTCTTTTTTACGCGCATTTTGTAAACGTTTGGTGATCTGTTTGGAAAAGGGTTCCAGCCATGGATCATTTAGCACTATCTGGGGTTTATTCATAAACAGAAGTTTTTTCGTTAACTAAATTATTCGGGCAATTAATCATTGTAAAGGGGGCTTTAATAAAATATTTTTCAGCATA
>JAAUTT010000591.1 GCA_012031335.1 Bacteroidales bacterium
ATTATTATGGTATCCTAATTGTCGTGTTATCATCCAGGCTTCGTTGGAAACTAATGTTCCATTGGAATAGAAAATGTTCATTTTTACATCCTGGTTAAGGATATCGACAAACTTTTCATTGAGAATATCTGTAAGCGGAATATTAATAGCTCCGGGAAGACTGAATTTTTCAAATTCGTCCTGACTTCTTACATCAATTAGTTGAAGTGTGGGGTCTTTCTTAACAATCATATCAGCTACCACATCGGGAGTAATGAATTGAGTTCGTGTGCTAACTTCGTTGAGCATTTCACTTGCTGTAAGTTTGTACTGCCGGGTAGTGTTCTGAGGTACAGCCGCAATTATAAGTCCGAGCGGAATAATAAAGGCTGCCAGTATATATCGTGGTTTCATGTATTTTTCCATGGCTTTGATTTTAATTTATTAGAATTCTTCTTTAGGAAATTTCTTTTCAGCCAGTTCGGCTACCCAGAACATGGCGAAAGCGGCAATTATCAGCAGAAAGGCGAATATACCATCAGATAGTCCCAGCGATTCACTAACTTTTGGATTTCCAAGAAATTCTGCCAGATAAAGATCGTCCCAGATATTAAATCCTGCTCCAAATATGATTACGCCAATAAACAAACCGCCAATGAAAACCATAGCGTCAATTTTTCCTATAGAAGCTCCGCAAAAGCTTGTTCCGGGACAGTATCCCCCGATTATAAAACCAGCTCCCATTATTACCCCGCCTAAAATAGCCGAATAAAGGAAAGTTGGATTTACATATATCAGGCTAAGGTCGACCCATCCAAAAAGACTGAAAAAAAGAAGCCCCAGCATTGCTGTGATGGCGGCTGTAAAAAATACTTTTAAAACTACCGTATCGTAACCATAAAAAACACCGGCAAGTTTACGGCTCGATGAAAAACCACTTTGTTCGAGGACAAATCCAAAGCCTATTCCAATTATAAATGCAAGAAATAGGTTGGTGTTCTCTGAAATTATTTCGTTTGGTGCTAAAGGACCCATATGTTTTTGTTTTAAAAATTAAATCCAGTTTTTCTGAAAAAATAGGCTAGCGCGAATGCTGTTCCGAAAATAGCCATCATGCTGATGAAACCTCCCAGTGAGAGCACGGCCATACCGCTGAGTGCCGATCCGCTGGTGCAACCTCTCCCGAGTTGAGAACCATATCCGAATAGAATTCCTCCGATAAGCGCCAGTATAAGTCTTTTCCTGGAAGTTATTTTGGGCGAATGTTCAACTTTCATTTTCAGGCGACCGGCTAATGCACCCGACAAAAATCCGCCTGCCAGAACTCCCATCATCTGAAATACCAGCCAGTTTTTCATAGGATTACCACTGTGCGAATTTGAATATTCTTTGATAAAACCTGAACTTTCGGCAGTTGCAGGCATTCGAGCTCTGTTCCGGTTACTATAACACTTTTAATTGCCCCGCTGGCTCCTAAACCGCGTCCTGAAACAAAATTAGCGGCCAGGAGCACCAATCCAAGTAAAACTCCACCGATATATGGATTGAGATACTTGCTTTTTTTAGGTATTGTTTGTGTTTCACTCATAATATATTGTTTTTTACAATTCGGTTAATATAACCAGCGACTTGCCTGGCCTGCCTGCACTATTATAAAACGGAGCATTAAACTGCCAAAAAGCACAAGAACGGCAGGAAGAAATACCGGTATATGAAATTTTTTGAGTTCCATAATTTCGAGGATAGCTGGTAGCAGGAGCCCTATAATTACCACGAAAATCCAAAACGCCATGGTATATGGCCCTCCAAGAAACAGGTTGGCAGCATCGATCTGTACCTGTGTGCTTGCCAAAAAGCCCATGAACATATGGATGATCAAAAATAACTCGATACCTATAACAATCAGGTCGATTTGAGCAAAGCGTTTTCTTTCCTCTGAAGATTTTGACATAATAAGCGTTATCGCTGCCCCTGTTGATAAGCCCGAAGCAAGAAACAACGGCCCCAGTATGGATGTATTCCAAAGAGGACGGGCATTAAATGCCGAAAGCAAAATTCCGGTATAAATACCTAGAATTACAGCATATATAAGCATTATCCAGGCAAGCACTTTTTTATACTTATTGAAAAAATTCTCTGCCACTTTTAACCATTCGTATTTCCAGTCCCATTTCGGAAAAAATTCTCGGACATGTAATGCTGCCCAGATAAACGATACAGGAGTGATCACCATCAGGGTCCATGCTCCCCACGACATAGGCGATTGGAGCTTGATGCTCAGATATAGCTGCCAGAAATAAAGTTTGTGCCTTAAGTCGAGGTATAAGGCCAACAGCCCAATGATGAGCAGAAAAGGTGCCAGGATAGGTACTTTTTTTACAGCGGTAGGATATTGATCCTGTTTTCCCATGATAAAATAAAGCGCTGCGAAAAAAAGTATTCCGGCAGCCAACCCTCCCAGAAAAAGGTACAGAGGGATTTGCCAGTGCCAGATATTCAAATGCGGATCAATCAGTTCGTTCATGCGCCCGCTAACAATAATTTCTTCTCTCATTTCTTTCGTTGTAATTGGTTAAATAAGAAAATAGAGCATAGGTTGTGTACCTGCTTCCGGTATGAGTGTTTTGTATTTTCTCATTTTGAGAATAACTGAAACCTGGCTGTTCGGATCGTCGAGATCGCCAAAGTATAGGCATTTGGTAGGACAAACCGCAACACAGGCTGGTTCCATTCCTTTTTTTATCCGGTGCAGGCAGAATGTGCATTTATCCACATATCCATCGGGATGCGGATAACGGGCGTCATAAGGGCAGGATGCAATACAAGCACCACATCCGATGCATTTATTTGGTTTCACTAGCACTATTCCACCATCGCTGAAATGACTGGCTCCGGTGGGGCAGCATCTTACACAAGGTGCATTAACGCATTGATTACATCGTTCGGAACGTATTTCAGTTTCCAGCTGCGGATAGGTGCCGTCAGTAACTTCCACAATCCAGTCGCGGCAAAAGCCTATAGGTACATTATTTTCGGTTTGGCAGGCTACAACACAGTCGCTGCAGCCTACGCACTTTTTGGTATCAACGGCCATGGCGTATCTCATGATGCAACCTCCTGTTCTGTTTTTTCAGTGATAAAAGTGACAAAGTTTCCTCTCATACCGGTTCCTCCCATTACAGGGTCAACCAATACTTTGGTGATTAGCTGTGTGTCGCTTGCACCACGGCCATAACAACGCTTCATTTGTTTTTGGGTGTGCCCGAATCCGTGAACCATGTATACCGAATCCCAGCGAATCCTTTCCGTAATCCTTACCTTTATCTGGAAATCGGAGATAACACCATCCTGATTTTTCAGCCATATATACTGGTCGTTCGTTATTCCCCACTCTTTTGCCACTTTGGGGTTTATCCAAACGGTATTTTCGTCCATAAGGTCTGTAAGATGCGGATTATTGGCAGTACGGCTGAAAGTATGCATCGGAGCCCTTCCGTAAATCAACCTGTAAAAACCTTCGGGTGGTTCTTCATGGGGGGTATATTTTGGTAATGGATCAATACCTGCTGCTTCAAAACTGAGAGAATACAATTCAATTTTGCCGCTGTCGGTTGGAAATTCCACTGCTTCATTTTCCGCAAAATACAAATCGTCAGCTTCGCGTTCGAAAGTTTTTACTCCAATTCGCTGCATTTCTTCAAGCGAGGAACCAATTTGCTTAAGTTGCCAGTCGAGCAGCTCTTCCTGTTTTTCGAAGGGAAAATACTTCTCAAGGCCTAGTTTCTTGCTTAATTCCCTGGCAATCCAATAACCGGATTTTGTTTCATTTTTAGGCTCCGCAACAGGCATTCTCAATGCTATGGCTGGTTTGCGATGCGGACTTACTCTGAGCGAATCGTATCTTTCCAGATAGGTGCATTCGGGCAGAATCACATCAGCATAACCTGTAATTTCCATCGGCATGGTATCTACAACTAAAAGCAGGTCGAGATTCTGGATGGCCTTTAATGTATTGGCCTGATTGGGAATTGTATTTATAAGGTTAGTGCCGTTTACAATCCATCCTTTGATAAGTAAACCAGGGTTATTCTCTGGTATGGAGGCATCAATAAGTGCATTGGAAACAGCTGTGCCAGCAAGTGGGTATTTTCCTGGAAAAGCATCTGACCATGTTTTGGCAGGATGTGGATATTCTGGAAGCGGGTAGGAGGGAACCGATTTTTTGGAAGGCCGGTAGAAACCTCCACGGCGGCCCCACGA
>JAAUTT010000592.1 GCA_012031335.1 Bacteroidales bacterium
GAATTTAATCATTTCGCCTGGTGTTTATCAATCATGGCTATTTCATTTTTCCAATTTTAGTTTGCTTTGTTATAGGCCAATTCAATCCATTTATACACTTCAGGTGTAAGTTGAGTCTCGTCTTCAATTTTGATTTTTGTGGGTACACATTGCCCCGGCACCCACAATAGCTTCGAGAATACCACTTGCTTCCTGACCTTTAATAATTAATTCTATTTCGAACCTGGTTTTGGTAGCTGGTTTAAGGCAGGCAAACTGTTTTTTCCGGCGCAAACTCACATAGGCATTTTTGGGCGCTACTTCAATGTCGTTGCCAAAAGCCATAATAGACGATAGCAATTTATTGTATATAGGTCTTAATCCTTCCTTACCTTTGTATTGTTTTTCAATCAACTCTTCGTTTGACGACGAACCCGAGTCGGTTCCATTGACTTTGTGTACAATGAGGTCAGCAAAAAATAAACCCAATTCATACTTTTCCTTCAATAGTTTTACCGTTTCGCCGTGCTTTCCGGTATTCATTGATTTTGCTATTTCTATCCACTCTTCAATAGTTTTACCGGTATTTTTAAACAGGTTAGCAATCATTGTATCTTCTGTTTTCTTGTCCATGACAGTATTAATTTATTGTTTGTGAGTCAAAATTACAGTATATGTAATTCGGAAAATTGTAAAAAGGGAAATGACTTATCGCTTATAGAAAATCTTGCCAAACTCGTTTCGCTGGTTTGCATACTGCTTGGGCGAATATCCTGTATATCGTTTAAATTCTTTAATAAAATGTGCCTGGTCAAAGTATAAGTCAAATAAAATGTCCTTGTAAAAATTATCAGAGCCGGTATTTGCCCAGGCATTGTAAAATGTTTGAAAACGTACAATACTGGCAAGAGTTTTAGGTGAAATGCCCAGATGGTCTTTAAACAACATATCAAGATACCTTTTTGAATATCCGGTTTTTCGTTCCATTTCTTTGATTTCTACTAAACCCGATGACGATTTAATTAACGAAACAGAATAGTCAATAATGGAATTGTTGCGATTAGTGATACGAACTATATCGATTAAAAAATCCTGCAACACCTCAATTTTATCTAATGGGTTAATTGTGTTGGTAAGTCTTTCAATAATTTGACGACCAATGGTTCCGTAAATATCGATAAAACTGAATATTTTATTTACAATTTCGGAAGCGGAAAAACTGGTAAAGCGGTGTACTCCATTTGGTGTAAGCTCCACCCCAATTGTTCCGGTTACCTGAGCATGTGAACTCAACACTACTGGCCTGTCCCAAATTCCAATGAAATAAATATCCCTGTCTTTGTAGTCAGTTTTTAAGCCGTTGTCAATAGTAGAAAGTCCATTAATGTAAGAATAAATAAATTTGGCCTTACCATTAGGTGCAATTACACGGTTGTCTTCAACGGGCACTCCAAAATCATTTTCAAACAACCAAAATGAGTCGATGTAATGCTTAAGTTCTAATCGGGGCTGGATAAATTTAAGTATCATATTATGTTACTGTAAAATAAACTGATGGGGTTAAATTTACCGAATTGCTTAATTGTGTAATAAACCAAAATAAGAAATAACTATACTGCCGAAAGTTATTAAAATCTAATAAAATCATTGTTTAATTTCAATTTTATTATGAGCCCTGTTAAACTCTATTATATTTATTAGTGGAAGATTATTGGTAATACAATACGCACCACCTCCATCTCTTTCAGAAACCTGCCTCAATGTCTTGTCCATAATAATTTCAGAATAAATTTCATTTGCTCGCTTTTTTATTTCATTCAATTCACTTTCAACAATCAGCATTATAAAATCTTCCACCTTCTTATTTTAAAACTCAACTCTAAAATTCAAAATAGGTATAATTCCCATTCCTTCCACCGGTACAACATCGTTTCTGGAAGAGGAATATTCATACCACAAGGTGTTTTTGCGGTTAATAAAGTTCTGTACATCAAGTGTAAACAGTGTATGAATAGTTTGCTTTATTAATCCTGTAATAGGCTCCTATATCAAACCTTAAAAATGCCGGCAGGTTATTTTCATTATAGCGAGATTCATCAAATACTACTTCTTGATTTTGAACTGATAATTCTCTATTAATAGGAGAAATTCTATAGCCTCCTCTCAAAACGCATTTTGAATTGATACCGAAAACATTTTGTTTTTTACTACCAAACTGGAAATCTTTGCCAGCTAAAAGATTTCCAACATACCCGCTATTGAACACAGTATTAAACCATTTACCAGTTGGTGCTTTGAATTTTGAATCGAATAGTGAAGTTGTAAAAAGTATGTAATATCCTTGATTAAAAAACCTTTCGATTGTTAACTCAAATCCGTAATTATACCCAATTCCCTTATTAACAAGCTTCTGGTCTGGTATACCATGTCCGAAATTTATGGCTGAAATCACAAGTGTAGTATCAGCACTCTCGGCTATATTATAAAGATATTGGTAATAGGCCTCGGTCTTAACCCGCCAGTTATGGTTTATTGAATAATCGCAACCGATGATGGTATGTGCAGCCCTCCCGAATTCAATATTTTTATTAATAGGTGACCATTCACCTCCAGGTTGGGGTATTAAAGCCATGTAAGCTGAAATTGCTTCGGCTCTGGAATGCATTCCAAAACCAAAATTCAAAGATAATTTGTCGTTTATTTTTTGTCTTAATTCCCATACGTGGCTCAACCGAAGAATTACCATTAAGATGAAAATAAAGGTAGTGTAGCCCAATGTTAATTTCGGTTTTTCAGAAAAACGGTATTTATGTTGGATAAAAGCCTGGCTCATGCCACTGTTTCCATTCTGATTGACTAGTGTATCGTATTTACCAATATCGTAATTATATTCACGAAAAAACAGATCAAATCCTAGCGGGCTGAACATGAGACCAGCCCTTAAAACGTTACGGGTATTTATTTTACTGTTTAAAATTATATTTGTCCTGATTGAAGGATATTTAAAAACATTATAGTATTCATGAAATTTTTCATAGTTACGCATTAAGTTTCCTTCAGTCCATTCGTCAGATAGGTAAGTGCCGGCAACCACAGTCTTAATTGATGTCTTATTTCCAGGAAACAAATAAAAATGTTTTAAACCCGCAATTGCCATTTTATGGTTTTCGTTTTCGAAATAACGTAAGTCGGAGTCCGATAGCCATTGAGCCGAATCTTTAACAGCCTGAGTGCCTGTGTTGCTTTGGCCAGCTATTAAAAAAATCGAAAAAGTACCTGAACCTTTTGTTGGAAAATTAAACTTTGCTGATAAATCATTAAATATTGGAGGTAAATTGTTGTTGCCTAAGTCAATCATTCCAATTTTTGAGAGATACCCAAAAGTTGAATACCGGTAATTTATAAGGTATGATGATTTTGAGGTTTTTGTAAAACCTCCTTCAAGGCAAAATTCAGTACCAACCACTCCAAGTTGAAAAGCATATTCACGTTTACCCGTTTTTCCTGTGCGTAGGCTTAAATCCATTATGCCTGAAGTTGCATTACCATATTCAGCCGGAAAAGCACCCGTAAAAAAATCGGAAGTCGAAAGCATTTTTGAACTGATTACACTTACAGCCCCTCCAGTACCGCCTTGTCCGTCGGAAAAGTGATTAGGATTTGGTATTTCAATGCCTTCAAGTTTCCAGAGCAAACCCCTCGAAGAGTTCCCCCTGATAATAATATCGTTAACACCATCTCCTTCAACTGCTGTTACACCTGCAAACGAACTAACCATTCTTGATGCATCAAAAAACCACCTGCATAACGGCTTGCATCTTCCATATTAAGTTTTCTGGCACTAATGGATGCCATTGTATTCATGCTTTTATCTTTATCGGATGCAGAAGCTTTTACTTCAACTTCTTGCAATTGAATGAGATTTTGACTGAGTTCAATGTTAAGTGATACTTCCTTTCCAGTAGTCACAAGAATCTCCGGAATTCTCATTTCTGAATATCCAATATAGGAAACAATTAAGGTTTGTCTGCCAACGGGAACATTTTTAAGAATGAATTTTCCATATTCGTCAGTTATTGTCCCGATTACCGGGTCAGACCCTTCCAATACAACAGCTGCACCAATCAAAGTTTCTTTACTGTCTTTATCTAGAACTGTACCAATAATGGTTTGGACAAAATTCTGGGCATTCCCTTTATTAATGAATACAATTAGTAAAGTTATTATACATAAAAATCTCATGGTTGATAATTTATTT
>JAAUTT010000593.1 GCA_012031335.1 Bacteroidales bacterium
TGAAAGAAAAATATTTTCCAGGTTTTGACGGGGTGGTTAAGTCCTTAGGTGCCTGGGGGGGCGATTTTGCCATGATTGCCAGTCCTCTTGAATTTGATACCGTAAAAGATTATTTTTTATCAAAAGGTTTCGGACCTTTGTATAAGTTCGGAGAATGGTATTGAATTCACCTGCTCCGCACCTAAATAATAGTATAAACAGTAGATAATATTTAAATGACAGATTCAAGCATAAGCAAAAAGGTCATCTGGCGTTGCCCATCCAATATTGCCATTGTGAAATATTGGGGAAAACACGGAGAGCAGCTTCCCAATAATCCTTCGCTCAGTATCACGCTTCAGAATGCATTTACCGAAACATCTGTTTCGTATGAATATGATGAATTTCAGGACAGTGTTTTTGCGAAATTTCTTTTTGGACAAAACCGAAACGAGGCATTCGAACACAGGGTGAACAAGTTTTTGCACCGGGTGCAACCACAGCTCCCCTACCTTAAAAATCTGAAACTTACAATTGAATCCAAGAATACTTTTCCCCCATTCGGCTGGCATAGCATCTTCTGCTTCAGCTTTTGGTTCTCTGGCATTATGTTTATGCAGTATCGAAGAGCAAATTGAAGGGCAGACAATGGGTTATCTCGATTTTGCTCAAAAAGCTTCTTATGTGGCCCGAATTGGCTCAGGTAGCGCATGCCGGTCGCTATATGAAGGATTTGTGGTTTGGGGGCAGCATAAGGATATTCCCGACAGCTCAGACATATTTGCTATCCCTGTAAATGAAAGTGTTCATCAGGTTTTTAGAACCATGCAGGACTCAATTTTAATTGTTTCTTCCGAAAAGAAAAAGGTTTCCAGCAGCGAAGGTCATGCTCTGATGGAAATCATGCCTATTCCGCTTCGCGTTATCAACAGGCAAACATGCGCATGCAACAGCTTTTACAAGCCCTGAAAACCGGAGACATGGAGCAATTTATAAGTATTGCCGAAAGTGAAGCTTTGGGATTACATGCCCTGATGATGCTTTCGGAATCGAATTATATTCTGATTAAGCCCAATACCCTCGAAATTATTGAAAGAGTTCAACGTTTCAGAGATGAAACGAAATTGCCGGTATGTTTTACGCTCGATGCAGGCCCCAACATACATTTATTGTATCCCGATGAATACAGGGAGGAAGTTCAGGGTTTTATCCGCGATGAATTACTTCAGTTTTGTGAACACAAACAATGGATACACGATCGGATAGGACAAGGACCTGTTCAGGTGCGTTCAAACTGATGTTATATGAATAACTTTTCTCCTATACCGGCCAAATTGCTTCTTTTTGGTGAACATAGCGTATTGATCGGTTCGCCGGCTGTTCTCGTTCCATTAAACGATTTTACTGCATCTCTCAAATTCCCATCTAAGGAACCAAACCATGATAGCATTGTTTCGAATGCTTACCTGAAGCGTTTTTCAAGCTATATCCACTCAAATTCCGAATGGTTTAGCGAACATATTTATCTTGAGGAGTTCGATGAGGCGCTAAAGGATGGATTATATCTTGATTCTGATATTCCGGAAGGATATGGTTTGGGAAGTTCTGCCAGTGTATGTGTAGCAGTATATAAGGCTTTTGGAATTTCGGATTTTGAAGATCCTGCTGAATTAAAACTTTTTTACAGCCGGCTGGAGTCTTTTTTTCATGGCAAAAGTTCGGGTATCGATCCTCTTACCATTCATGCCCGTAAACCTGTAGTGATAGAAAAGGATAAAATAAGATATTTAGATACTGATCAAAAGTTATTTGCTCCTGAAATAAATGTTTATCTCCTGGATTCAGGGATTTCCCGAAATGCAGGAGAGATAATCCGGCTTTTCAAAGCGAGCTTGATAACCCGCAGTTCAGGAATGATTTTGCTTCATCCTATCTGCCTGTTCTGACTAAAATAAAGAACGACATTTTAAAAGGTAATAAGGTGGAATGGGACCAGCTGGTCGAATTATCGCAGTGGCAGTTTAAGTTTTTCAGGAAATTAATACCCGGGTCTATTGAAGATGTATGGAATTCCTCCTCCAGAACCTGCATAAAACTGTTGGGAGCTGGAGGCGGTGGGTATTTTCTGGTTTTCTCGAAAGAAAAACTGAACGAGTATTTTGGCTTTACGCTTGTTAAAATAAGATGAAGTAATTTAGTTTATTACCCAAACTTCCCTTACGATATCCCCAGGTTTTTCTGTATTTGTTCGAGCGATTTTCCTTTTGTTTCGGGAATTACTTTCCAGGCAAATATAAGATGTAGTAACATCATAACACTGAAAAACATAAATGCATTACCACCTCCAATAGCCGGATTATTGGCTGCAACGGGGAACGTCCACGAAATGGCTGCTGCTCCAAACCAATGGGTAAAACTTCCCAGGGTTTGACCTTTCGACCGAACCGTGTTGGGGAATATTTCGGAGATAAAAACCCAGATAACCGCCCCCTGCGAGAAGCCAAAAAAAGCAATATAACCCACCAGGTACCACATTACCGACCATCCGTTGAAATCGTTGAGGTAAAATGCCCGGGCAACCAATGCCAGGAAAACAATCATCCCAAAAGAGCCTGTGATCAATAGCGTTTTACGTCCGAATCTGTCGATAATAAACATGGCCACAATAGTGAAAACAAGGTTGGTTACTCCTATCATTACCGATTGCAGCAAAGATGCATCAGTACCCAAACCTGTCATTTCGAAAATGCGTGGTGCATAATACATAATGGCATTTATGCCCGATAATTGTTTGAAAGCTGCCAGTAAAACCGCATAAAGAATGGGGCGTCGGTATTTCCTGCTGAAAAGATTTTCGACAGGCGAATTACTTTGAATATGCAGCGATTCTTCAATTTCGTTTATTTCGGCTTCTATATTCGTTCTGCCACAAAGTTCCAATACCTTATGGGCATCTTTTGAACGCCTATGTTTTACCAACCATCGGGGACTATCGGGTATAATAAAAAGCAGGATCAGGAAAACAAACGACGGGAATACCACCACTCCCAGCATCCAACGCCATGCATTTTCGCCCGAATCGGCAAGGAGGTAATTCGACAGAAAAGCCAGGAAAATACCCGTAACCACATTAAATTGAAATAAGGCAACCAGGCGACCCCGCAGGTTTGGAGGGGCAATTTCGGCAATGTACATGGGGCCGATAACGGATGAGGCGCCAATGCCTAATCCCCCCAGAAAACGCGAAATTACAAGGATAAGCCACGAAGGAGCCAAGGCACAACCCAAGGCTGACAATCCATAAATGATGGCAATGGCAATGAGCACTTTTTTACGTCCGTATTTCTCCGAAGGCCAGCCAGCAGCTAAAGCGCCGAAAACAGTGCCGATAAGTGCTATGGCAACTGTGAATCCATGCCACCAGTCGGTTAATTGAAACAATTGTTGAATGGATTTCTCGGCACCCGAGATTACAGCCGTGTCGAGACCAAATAAAAGACCTCCCATGGCTACAATAAACGAATAGGCTATTACTTTCCGGTTTTTCATCGAGTAGTTGTTGTGAAAATGTTGTGATTTTCAAAAGTAAGGAATTGTAATAAAATACCTTTCAGGAGGTAGAGATATTTTTAAAACTGATATGTTGGTGATCGGCAAGTGTGAAAAATCCAAAATGGATTGCGAGACTTATCAGGCTACAGGTGGCTTTTTATAGGGTAATGTAAAAAAGAAGGTGGTTCCAAGATCGGGTTCCGAAGTGAGCCAGATTTTTCCACCCATCAGTTCCACATACGTTTTGGATATGGATAATCCCAGGCCGGTTCCGCCAAATTTATTGGTAAGTGAGTTCTCGACCTGCCAGAAACGATCGAATATAGATTCATGATGTTCCTTCCTGATGCCGATTCCTGTATCCTTCACAAAAAACCGAATCATATCGCCGGTTAATTCATAGCCAAAAGTTACTGAACCCTTTGGCGTAAATTTAATGGCATTGTTGATAAGGTTCGAGAGTATCTCGAGAAACTTGGTGCCATCGTTAAAAATGGTTGCATCCTTATCGCTCAGGGTAATAACATAGTTTAACTCTATATTCTTATTTTCGGCTAATCCTTTATATTGTTCATAAAGAATATGTATGATGGAATTAACCTCCATCCGGCTGGCATTGAGCTTAAGTTGACCCGCTTCTATAGTGGCAATACTGATGATATCTGTTATAATGGATAATAATTGGTTGCTGCTTTGAGA
>JAAUTT010000594.1 GCA_012031335.1 Bacteroidales bacterium
TTTATCGAGCAATTTTTTTACAAGCCTATAGTAAAGTACCACATAAGTTCCAATAGTCATAACCCATATTACAAGTATATTTACCCAAAGGTACTAAGTAAATCCGAAAATCATTTTCTTTGGAGCGTAAAAATGAGCTTTAACAAAAGGAGATACCGGATCAAGGTAAATAAGATCGCATTTCTGAAATAATGCCCCCTTATATTCTACAATACGATCCAATTCATTTGAGTTTCTGACAAATTCTGTAAGGTTCTCATTATGGTAATCCATTTTAAGCTTAATAAACGCTTCTTTATCAGAATTGTTTTTCTGAAAATTTCTTATTTTATTGTCTTTTTGCTCGTTATAATAATTATATACTTTTTTGTAATAAGTGTTAAGCCTATCGAGATAGTGATCAAGGTTATCAATTATAGCAGGGTTAATTAATGTGTAATCTAATTGATCCAGTTCACGAAATTTAAGTACTTCATTAATCTTGTTTTCTTTTGTGATTTCATTTTTAGAATATCCAGGCTATTCAGTAATTCTTTATCAGGAGTTTGGATTGGATAAGACAGATTTTTCAGATATTCGGTTTTATTCATCAAATTCCTGATCCAGAAATTCTTTTTGAACTCAGCTATACTCATTTTCTTCTCATCGGGATAAAAAATTTCCTCATACTTATTTTCGGTATACTGATAAACTGCCAGGGCCTCATAAGCCCACCTGGCAACCATTAATTCACCATAAAACGGAATATTACTGGGGGAGGAAAGTGACGGATTTATTTTGTCAAATTTTACGATTACTCCGCTCAGTATAATTTGAGGAATTACAAGAAAAGGAATTAGTATATAAATGGTTACCACCGTACTAAAACTGTCGGAAATTACCAACCCGATTAAATTGGCAGCTGCCCATGCACTAAATAATACCAGCCAGTATTGAATATACATTCCTTTTATTTCCATAATACTGTTACCAATAACCACAAAGGTTAATGCCTGTATAGCTGATATCGTTAATAAAACCGCAATTTTCGAAAGCAGGTAGCTACTCCAGCTCAGGTTGAGGAACTTTTCCCGTTTTAGTATTTTCCGATCCTTTATAATTTCCTCAGCACTAACCGATAGTCCTATAAAAATAGCCACTATAACAGACATGAAAATGTACACTGTAAAGTTGCTGTTTTCATAAAAGGTATATCCCTTATTGCCTGTAATGTTGTAATATTTAATAATATAAGACAATAAAATTGCCAAAACAGGAGCTTCAAGAAAATTAATAATAAGATATTGGGTATTGGCAAGCTTTGCTATAATGTCTCTTTTAACAAAAACTAAGAATTGTTTGAACCGGTTTGGAATATTTAACGAAACATCAGGTATTTCACTGATATACTTGATTTCTTTTCCATTCTTATCGCTAGTGAGACGAAAATGATCGTTCCATTCTTTTGGAGAAACTTTTCGGGTTAAAGTAGCTTTTCCATATTCATCTAACACCCTTGTTTCTACTATGTTGAAAATTTGCTCAGGGTTTACATTTCCGCAAATATGGCATTCACTATCATTCCAGTTTGCATAATGCATTCTGGATTTAAATAGATGATCGAATCAATAGGGTCTCCATTATATATAAGATATCCACCCGAGTCCAGGATAAGAAGTTTGTCGAACATTTTAAAAATATCAGACGAAGGTTGATGGATAACTACAAATATGAGTTTCCCTTTAAATGACAACTCCTTGAGTAAGTCCATTATATTTTCCGAATCACGGGAAGATAATCCCGATGTGGGTTCATCCAGGAAAAGTATGCTCGGTTCTCTGATTAGTTCGAGCGCTATATTTAATCTTTTACGTTGACCACCACTAATTTTTTTATTGAGTGGTGAACCAACCTTCATGTTTTTTATTTCAAACAAGCCGAGTGTAATCAACAGCTCATTTACCATACTTACCAGTTTTTCGTCCGAATATTTATCGAAACAAAGTTTTGCGTTAAAGTATAAATTTTGAAAAACTGTAAGTTCTTCAACAAGAAAATCTTCCTGAGAAACATATCCAATAAAACCTTACGGTTTTTGTTTTATTGTTGTGAATATTGAAACCATTTATTAAAACTTCGCCTGAAGAAGGTTCAAGGGTTCCGTTAAGAACATTCAGAAGTGTTGATTTTCCTGCACCGCTGGCCCCCATAATGCCAACAAGGCGACCAGATTCTTCTGTGAAATTTATTGGATGGAGGCCGGTTTTTCCTTCTTTAAAATGATATTCAATATCTTTTACATCAAATATTATTTTCGAACTGTGAATTCCTTCGTGGAAATACCCTACTACATCACTGTAATACAGTGGTTTAATCTGTGGGTTTCTTAGGCTGGATCCTGTGTTCAATACAAAAACCCTATCCTCGTGAAGCAATTGCCCATTGAGGTAGATTTCGCTGGGTCCAATATATCTTACCAGGTAGATGTTTGCTGATGAAATGTTTAGGACTCTTAGCTGACCTTCCAGGCCTTCGTAGAAAATATGTTTTTCCGGACCTGTCAAGGAGTTTCTTTTATTTTCAATTATAGCTATCTGATCCGATTCAGGTGCATTATCGAAAGGATAAAGGACAAAATTTTTTATTTGTTCGAACTCATCTCTTGGTATATTGAAAGTGTCGGAAACAGTTGATACAAACTGTAATTCCTGAAATGTTAATTCGTCGAGCGAAGGACTATCAGATTTAATAAATTCAAATAGCTGGTAAAGCAAAATTATTTTTTGTTTTTGAGTAAGCTCTTCATTAATTTCAGTACAAATAACCAGTACCTTAACTGATGAGGAAGAAGTGTGTTTAGCATTCTTCAGGTTTTCACCCGATTTTTGCTGATTAATGGAATAGTAAACATCGAAAAGCTCAAGATACTCATTAACAAGCTCAGAATTAAGCTGCCGTCTTAAAAAAATTCTCCACCACAATTCGACGATCATGCCTGTTACTTTGAGGTCTTGCAATAATTGCAAAGAGTTGCATGAGCGCTTTTAAAATCTGTTCACTCATAAGGAGCGAGCTTATAAATTAGAATTACTTTATTTTTTTATATCCTATCAGGATTTCCGAAGCACGATTACTTTCAATCAATGGTTTGATTATAATCTGTCCGTGAAAAACTGTTTCAAAATTAAAATCTCTTGTAAAGTTTCGTTTAACATTATTTCTGTATTGTACATTTCCTTTTTCATCCATTAATGTAAATTCAAATTCAACTTTTTCATCCAGGGTGCATAATGCAATTCTGTATGTGAATCCCTGATAAAAATAATATCGAAGCGTGAAATATCTTCAGTTTTTATCAGATATTCCTGTTCATCTGTAATATAACCTTTTAAGAGTTGATTGCAGTTTTTATTGCCAGATGTTTGTGCTCTGACACTTAATCCGAGCATCAGAATTAACAGCGTAATTAAATAGTATAACTTTTTTATTTTCGACATTCCATTAAAAGATTATAATATTCCTTAGTGAACCTGACATTTCTCCAATTTCTTCAAGATGCGAACCCGTAAGTAAGGGGGTAAATTTACATTTCACATAAGTAGTGTTTTCTTTATTAATTGCCGGAGAATTTTTGTAATTCATATCAATTACTTCGAATTCATAGCTTATATTTACCAGTTGATCAATAAGTTCTGTGTAGTCCGGACTTTTTTTATAGTATGGTTTCAGTATGGCGATGAGGTTTTCGAGAACATATTGTTGCTGCAATACTATCCCAAAAAGGTTGCTATTACGTGTTTTGTCGTATAGTTTATTTAAAAGATAAAAACTCTCGATCCACCCGCCGGCCATTACCAGCGGTCCTAAATGGGGTTGTTCTCCTGTTCTGATTGCCTCATTTTCTTTTCTGTATACTTCTGAGAGTATTATTAGTATAGAATTCGCTATTTTCCAGATTATTTTCAATTCGCTCGAACAGCAAGGCCACATCATTGGGTCCAACCTTAGAGTCGTCGAGTAAACGTCGAATTTTACCCAAATACTGAAGTGTTAAATCTTTTTGTTCATACAGGCTTAAATAACCCAGATCTGCTCCAAGAGCGCCAAGTATAAGCGCTTTTTTTTCGGATGTAGATTGAAGGTTTATATCAATCTGTTTTCTAAAAAATGACTCATCGAAAAATGGGCAGTCTTCTTTTTATCAGAAGCGATACCTGGTGCGGTGAAGGTATCGAATATAACAAGGAAT
>JAAUTT010000595.1 GCA_012031335.1 Bacteroidales bacterium
TATTCCAGCTACTTTTTTTTTTCTGGATGGGTATTTCGTTCCAGGTAGAGCGATCGTGAGAGTTTCTTTTCTATCGGGTTATAAATAACCAGCGAAGTATAGATTGCAGTTGCGGCCAGCAATATCATCAAGGTAAAGCTGATGCCGAAAAGGTTGATGAATGTGAACATCTTCCTCCTCATTAGCACCTTTACAGCGAGTTTAAGGTAATTTTTAAACATGTTTTTGTATTTGTCAAATTACTAAATACTAATTACTAAATACTAACTACTAATTACATGAAAACTAATTCACCACGCTTCCGTCGAACAACCTTATGATATGCTGCGTTTGTTTGGCCAGACTCTCGTCGTGTGTTACCATTACAATGGTGGTTCCATCGCTGTGCAGGCTCATGAGTATATTCATAATTTCCGACCCCATTTCACTGTCGAGGTTACCAGTGGGTTCGTCGGCCAGGATTATTTCGGGTTTACCAACAATGGCGCGTGCAATGGCAACCCGCTGGCATTGTCCGCCCGAGAGCTGGTTGGGATAATGCTTAACCCTGGCATTCAATCCCACTTTTTCAAGTGCTGCCAAAGCCGATTTTCTGCGTTCTTTTCCCGAAGTTCCTTTGCGGTAGAGGAGGGGTAACTCAACATTATCCAATACATTGAGGTCATTGATGAGATGGTAACTCTGGAATACAAATCCGATCTGCTGGTTTCGTAATCCGGCAAGTTCTTTGTCTTTCAATGTGGTAACAGCTTCACCGTTTATTTCTACCTTCCCTTTTGAGGGGGCATCGAGCAGACCCATCATATTCAGAAGGGTACTCTTACCGCAACCCGATGGGCCCATGATAGATACAAATTCTCCTTTTTTGATATGCAGGTTAATGCTATTAAGAGCTACCGTTTCGATTGAGGTAGTACGGTAGACTTTTTCGAGAGCGGTAAGTTTAATCATTCGTGAAAGGTTTAAAAATGAATAATATGATCTTTTGTTTTACTTCTTAAGCTTTATTTTTTCGTGATGCATGTTTTCTTCCATATCCGAAATGATGACCTCTTCTCCGGGAAGAATTCCTTCTTTAACTTCAATGTAATAAAAGCTGCTTTCACCAAAAGAAACCATTCTGCGGTAAGCCCAGCCATCCTTAACTACAAACAGATAGGGGTTGCTGCCTTTAAGAACTAATCCCTCCCGGGGAATCCTAATTATATTTTTTCTGTTTGAAGTAACAATGTTGACATCCGTTCTCTGGTTAGAACGCAGTACCGGATGATCTTTGCGGTCGAGCATCACTGTAAATTTAACCGACTCATTCTGAACTGTCGGATTAATAGCTGATATTTTACCAGAGAGAATAGAATCGTTTATGTTAAGAACAATTTTTCCGCCTATGCTCAGTTTGGGGAGATATATTTCGCTTACGGTTCCTTCAACCTTAAAGCTGGTTAAATTGGCTAGTTTAACCACTTCGCTTCCATAACTTACAGTGGAGCCAATTTTGTCGTTAACCCAGGTAATTACACCTTTCCCGGGGGCTTTTACATCCGAATCCTCAATTCTTTTGCGAAGTTCCTCCATCTCTTTCCGGTAGATACTGATTTTGAATTCCTGGTCCTTCAGTTCGGTTTGCAGAGATGCTTTTTATTATAATGCTTTGTTTAGGTGGTCAATTTCCAGCTGAGCAATTTTCGACTGTAATTCGGCTTGTTTTACCATCTCCTCGGTGGTACCTCCAAGCGATTTGATATATTTTTCGTTTTCGTAGTTTGTTCGGAAACTTTCGGTTTTAAGTCTTTGAATTTCGTAATTGGTTTGAAGCTCGATGATGGTGCTTTCCATATTCAGCTGCAGCCTTTGTTTCTGATTTAAACGGGAGGCCAGTTCTTCGTTCATTTTTCCAAGCTGCAATTCATCGGCCGATTTGTCGAGTGACAGGATAACTACCCCCGGATTTACAGTTTCGCCAAACATTATTGAAATATTTGTTTGATGCGTGAGGTAACCGGCGATGTAATTACCTCCTCAAATTCGGGTAGTATTGTTCCCATGGCCGATAGCGTAGCTTCAATTTCGCCTTTGTCGGCTTTTGCAATCTGAATATCGGAGTAGTTTATAACAGGCCGGAGCAGCAATCGGAAAACTCCAAATACAGCTATAACCAATAATGCAGTTATGGTTAACAGAATAATTCTGGTTCGTCTTTTCTTTTTAATATAATCTGGCGAAAGTTCTCTATCCATTTGGATATAAATTTATGTCCAAACTATACCAAGACTTATGCCTGCTTATTTAATCGGCTGATAATCAATTTGAGATGGAAGGGGAATGACAAAATAAATGCCCAAAATGGACAGCTTGTCCATTCCGGGGCATTGAATGGCTAAATAACCCTGACCTTTTACAATTTACTCTGGCTGTCGTCTGTGTTCTGAAGACTGTGGACAAAATTATACCTTAAGAACCTAATTCAATTAATTTATTCTTTGTCCCTATTTTACTACCGAACTTTCTGATAGCATATCTGTACGATAATATTGCCAATATAAAATAAATAACTGATTGAATCAGCAGCATAGCCCATTCTGGTTTAATATCACTTAACCCGGCGCCACTGATCCTCATTTTAAATAAGCCGGGATCATTACTGTGCTGGGGAAAATATGAGCAATTCCGTATAAAACATCAGGTATTGCAGTTGCCGGCCAGGAGATGCCACTTAAAAACACTACCATTGGCGAAAGAAAAACCATAAACAACATGGAATGTACCCGCTCTTTAAAAAGCATGCTTATGGCCAACCCCAGAAATGATATTGATAATATGTAAGGAATAAAAATACTTATGGTAGCCATAAAACCACTATTGTCGGGATAATTATACCACTTGTGAAGAATCCCAAGAGCGAAAAGTGCATTCAGCAGATAAATTAAAGTATAAGCCGAAGCTTTTCCAAAAACGAGTCGCACACTGCCAAGATTGTGTTTTGCCCTGCCCGACATTTTCAGGAATATCTTTTTTTCGCGGATAGTTCCACCCAGCATGCCAATACCAATGAGAAGCGTTTGTTGCATAATAATCAGCACCATACCCGGCATTACAAAGCTTCCGTATCCTCCCGAAGGGTTATAAAGATTATAAGTCGAAACTTTCAATGGTTCCTGCATCTCAATGGCTTGTGCTTGTGTTTTTCCTTCTGCTAACATGCGTTTTATTTCAACTCCGGCAGCAAACGTTCCGTTAACATAGCTTGTACCTGTAAAAACCTGTTTATAAAGCAGAAAATAACTGGCATCGCAGTATACCGTTATATTTGTTTGACGGGCACTCAAAATATCTTTCTCAAAAGACGAAGGAATTAATATAACTCCCTTTACAGTGCCTTCATAAAATAGCTGCTCTGCTTCCTTGAGGCTTCCGGGTTTAACAATAACATCTATTTGTTCGGTGGCATCGGCCATTCTGCTGTATTGGCGGCTGGTTTGTGAATGGTCCAGATCTACTACAGCCACTGGTATTTCCCTTATTGTTTCTTTTTGGTAACCAATTGCATACAATAGTGGATATATAAACATGGCAATCATAAACAATAAAACAGCTCCGGCATCCGAAAATATCAGCTTTAGTTCTTCCACAAAATAAACTGCTGTTTCTCTGGCACCATCAATTGTTTTCTTGTTATATCTTTTATATCCATAATTCAGGTATTTCTGGTTTTCATTTCAATTTTATTTTCTCTGGTTTACCATGGCTGAAACGCTGATTAAGATGAGTTTTTATTTCTTTCCCCATCTTTTCTTATTTAACATCATGTATTTGAGCCGTGGTATAAATAATATTCCAAGAACGATGAACAACATCATGGCCAGCATTGGAAGAATGGCACTTGAAGCGGGTTCTCCCCTTAATGATTGTCCCAGAAAAATCTTTATCCAGTAGGTATATGGAAAGATAGCCGAAAACGACTGTCCGATAGCAGGCATTCCTGCTGCAGGGAACGTTAAACCCGAAAAGGTAAGAGCAAGCATGCAATAAGCGCTGCCCAGAGACATAGCCAATCGCATATTGGTAGTTAACGATACCAGGAATATCGCCATAAACTGATAACTTATAATCAGGAGCAATTCACCTGATAATATGGAAATAATACTTCCTCTTAAGGGCAATCCCAGGTAATTAAAAAGAATGATGTTCATAAGAAGTGCTATGCAGAAGTATATTGCTGTATAGGGCA